>JBBQPY010000077.1:0-23345 GCA_038216735.1 Chthonomonadales bacterium | reverse complement strand
AAAGCGGGCGCAAAGAAGGCGTGAAAATCACAGAACGTGTCGTATAAAGAAGCAAACTCATTGGCATCCATAAGGCACCTCCTGAGCCGTAAAACAGCGTCAAGAGAGTGTATCACAAATTCGTCGTTGTAATACTAGTTGTATCTTTTGTTGTTCCGTGTATAGCGTATTATACGACATTCATCTCAAAGCCAACAACCAGACAGTCTGACACCATGCCTTCAGCCAGTAGTTCTCATCCAATCTAACAGAAGGGTTGAAAGAAGATGCATTGTCAATCGGTAAGGGATTTTCGCATTTTGCGATGTGGGAGCGTTACCTCGATAAAGGGTTCGCCGAAGATCTCGTACCCCAGCCGCGTATAAAAACCGACCGCAGTTTCACGCGCATTCAAAACCATTTTCTCGAATCCATGTTCTGCCGCAACCGCTTCCGAGTAACGCACCATCGCCGCTCCAATCCCACCGCCCTGCGCATTCGGCTCGACCGCTACGCCTCGCATCTTCACCGTCTCCGCACTCAGCGGAGTCAGCGGAGTCAGCGTCAGACACCCGACCATACGCTCGCCATCGAACGCTGCAATAAGAATGTATGCCGCATCAAGCGCCATTTCTTCGTTTGTGATTTGCAGCCCGAGCGGGTCGCGTAGTACCCGTTGTCGCAGCGCGATATGGGCGGCATACTCTGGCGAATCGTAGGTGATCTGGCGCACGGTCAGATTCATAATTTCAGGGCTCCCCTCTCCAGATGAGTGAGGGACATTAGTACAGAGTATAAAATTTCAACCGTGACCTGAAGCACAAGTCTGAAGCCCTGATCTGGAAATGCAAGACCCTAGACCAGATGAAAGCAGGGGCTGGGAGCGTAGTACCTGCTTCCGTCACCCCTCTCTTACTGAGGCACGAACCGCGAGAAGAGGGGCAGGAAGTGAGGTCAGCTCAATCGACACGTACGACGAAGTCGGCGGTGAGCGGTTTGCCATGATGCTGGAACTGCGCCCAAATTTTGTAGAGGCCGGGGCGCGGAAAGAGCGTGTGGAACGTGACACTCGGGCCATAAGCTGTTTTTGCCCCACTCATGTCCATACTGCCCATTTCTGCCGGGTGTGAATGCAGATAGCCCTGCGTGTCCTCGCTCAAAATCACGCAGTGCCCGCCTGCGCCGAGATAAGGCGCGAGATCGGAGACCGGAACGCCATGCTGCGAGACCGTAAACGTCAACTGCGTTTCATCGTTTTTGTGAGGCGTGTCGGGCGTCATTGCGAGCGCGACCCGATAGTCGCCGAACGTCTTCGCCTGTGCTGGAGTCGGGATCAGCGGCTGCGCGGGGGGCGCGTCTCCCATCACATTTACTGGCAGACGGAACACCTGGTTGCGGTCGCCGGTGGGAGTCAGGTCGGCGTAAAGCAGGTAGTCGCCCGCGTGCGGGAAGGCATAGTCGAGGATTAAGCTGCCGTCGGGCTGGAGTTCTGGGTGAACATGGTCGAAGTAAGAGAGATCGCTGCTTGCGATAATCAGATGCAGTTTTTTGGTATGTACGATTGCCAGGTCGCGTACGATGCTGCCGTCGGCATGGCGCGGGATCAACAGCAGTCGTACCAACTGATTCGCTGTGGGGGACGGGGAGAGTGTGATCGAACCAGTGGGCGTGATTTCTGTGCCGGAAGGCGCGCGATTGGTCGCGACAACCTGCGCCACGCTGTCTTTCTGCGCGGCGGGCAGCACGACGAGTGTCATCTGATAGCTGTCGTCATGGAGTTTGTTCCAGGGGCGGGCGGGCTTATTCGGGACCATCTCCATGCCGCAGATCGGGCATTTGCCGGGCGCATTGGATCCCGAAGCGCTATGCATCGGGCAGACGTAGGCAGCTTTAGTATGACCTGTGGCAAGAGCAGGGTCGATCCAGGGTTCGAAGTCGGCGACGAGCGGCGCGGCATTCGTTCTGCCAGAAAGCCAGACCTGCGCCTGTGCCTCGAACATCGGCTGATTTTGCAGGAAGGACGCATTGCCGAAATAGTGCGTTCTGTCCGCTCCAGCGGGGAGAAGTGTGACCGCAGTCGTATCGCTGCCGACTTTGACGACCGCCTGTACACCCGCCGCATCGATCGGGTGCGGGGTATCGTCACTCTGGTTCAGCACGTAGACATCGAGGCGATTTGCGACGGGATCGTAAGTCAGTTCGGCGCGGTCGCTCCCGAGCGGTGCGATCGTGCCATGATGCGGCGCGCTCAGGCTCAGGTTTCGGTATCCGAGGAACCAGGGCAGACCCTCGTTATAGTTCAGCAGGAAAATGGATTCGGTGAGCATCAAACAGGGATATGCCCACAGCAGCGTCGTCATCAGGCGCGTACGTCTGCCAGGCGCTAGAATACGCCGCCCGCCGAATTCGGCGGGAGATTCGGTACGCCGCTGTAGCAGGTCCTCGAGCAGCTTGACCGCTCCGATCGAGAGCGCGATAAATCCCATCACGGTATGGTGCAGGTAGACGCCTGCGGCGACATTCGCGTAGGGTGCGTTGGAATGGACGTGCGTGAAGAGCAGTGCGCCGCCGATCAGCGCGAAAACCGCCATCGCGCGGCTCTGTACCTGACGGCTCGGGGGAGCCGCTCCGCGCTTGCGCCACAGCCCCCGTATCCCGACGATCAGCATCAGGATCGCGTAGGTTTTGTGCATGATCACCTCTTTGTCGGTGATCGGGCGCAGGTGTGAGAGAGGCCAAGAATCGGTATCGCTGAAGATCATCAGGAAGACCCCGCCCGCCAGCAGCAGGAGCGGTCCCACCTTACGCAATCGTTCGCCCGACTTCGGCGAAACAGCATCCACGACCAGCATCAGGGAGAGGATCAGCACCATCCAGCCGAAGACGTGGTGCATTTTGTTGGAGTAGAAGAGCGCGTCGGGGTCTTGTTTCTGCCGTAGTACCGCCAGGTCTTCGTGCGTTACAGAGGGCAGCAGCCCGGCGTGCTGTACTCCTGCACCGTGTTGGTAAACGAGCGCAGCGCCCTGATGCCCGGTCACGCCGATCAGGATGCACGCCGCGACGGCAAGTATGAGATAGCCAGCCATCAGGCGACGATTAGCTGCAATGCCGAGGAACAGGCGTCCGGCGGTCAGGAAAACAAACGTCCAGCTCGTGATCGTCGCGAGTAGTTCGTGATACTCCATCGGGTCCTGCGAAACGCCATCCCGCGCCGCCCATATTTCGGCGAAGTTGCCCGCGACGAAAGCGAATAGTGTCGCGATCGTACCGAGTAGAAGTGTCAGCTGCGCTGCCCAGGTAAAGCGATCGTCGCGTTTGAAAAAGCCGATCGCCTCCAGCCCGACAGAAATGAGCAGCAGCACGAGCGGAAAGTGGACGAAGGCAGGGTGCAGGTAGCCAAAAAAACGTGCGAGTTCCAAGACGATTTTCCTGAATGCGCGGACGGCACGCGCACTGTCAGCGGCAAGTATATTAAAGAAGGCTGAGACTTTCACCTTCCGGCTATCTCCCTTTAATACGTTCTGCCACGCCTTGATACTGCGCGTCAACAGGTTCGTTGGAGATAAGCGCAGTATATCACAAAACCAGCTTTCTTCCTACGCCAACGCTCGTTCCATACCCATCGGTACAGCTTGAATCGGAGCCGCACGAGAGCCACCCTCGGGATGCCAGCTTCCCTTCTAAATCACGCGCTCTGTTCAGCGTAGGCGAGCAGACACCGCCATATGAAAGCGCAGCTTCTCGATGAAAGGCGCTTGTTCGGGACGCAGCTTGCCATCTTCGGCAAGACAGCCGTCCGGGTTCTGTCCTTTCAAGCATCCCCATACCCACCAGTCACTGCTCACGGGCTGCTGACTGCCCGAGAATTTCAAGCCGCCCTTCGTGGTGCCGTTCATATACTCGAGCAGAGTCTCGCCCCATGCTTTACTTGCGGAGGAGATCATTGAGGCGCCCATCTCGCCGATCCATACCGGCGCAATATTCTCGGTAATCAGGCAGCCCCACATCTTATTCATACGTTCGATGTACCCCGCGCCCGATTCCGGCCCTGAATAGCCGCCGATTTCCTTTGGATATTCATGTACCGAATAGATTAGTTTCGCGGGGTTAGTCAGCCGGATCGGCAATCGGCGAACTACGGAGAGATCGCCCTCGAATGCCCCCGTCTTATAGTTGATGACCGCCTCGCAAATGATCAGCACGTCGGGGTTCACCGCCAGAATTGCGTTGCCGACGTCCTCATACATCGCATGAATATCGGTCGGTCCGCCGCCTCCCCAGAGTGCTGGAGTCGCGGTGTGCGCGCAGGGTTCGTTGCGAATGTCAAAGCCGATGACCGTTGCATTGCCAGCCCAGCGCCTGGCAAACGTAACCCAGTTCTCCTTGAATTTCGCTGCGCTGACTGTCCCTTTATTTCCTCCTCCGTCCGTACCGTCCGTCCCTGGACCGGTGTCGAACCAGAGCCCGTTCTTCTGTTGCGCCGCGTTCTCCCAGTCGGCAGGGGTCGCCTCATTGTTGTGATTGTCGAAGATCACTTTCAGCCCCAACTTTTTGCAGGCGCCGACGAATGTGTCGAGCTGCGCCATCGCGCCAGGATCGTCGAGTCTCTTGTCGATCCAGTCGACGCGCACGCAGTTGAAGCCCAGAGCCCGCATTGCGGCGACGTGACCGTCGATACCTTTATAGGGTCCTTCCAGTTGAATACGTCCGCCGACCACGTTCATTCCATTGAGCCCGATGCTCGCAATCCGAACGGGCGTGCCGTCCGAACCCACGATCTGGCTGAGGTGCGCGCTCAGGAACCCGGCGGGAAGCAGCGCTCCATCAGAAGCCATCTGACAGCGGGCGTGTCCGGTCGTGGCAACAGCGAAGCCGATGAATGTCAGAAAAACGGTCAGAAAAAGGTTGGAGAGACTTTTCGGTTTGACCCTGCCGACCGGTGCGCGCAGGGAGATGCGATGCAGACTTATCTTAATGACAACATTCATACTACCGTCCTCATTCATACTATAGTCCTTACCCAATTACGTGCAGGCAGAGCTTAAAATGACGCCGTTCGCCATCTTGTGACGGGAAACGGCGTCTTGAGCATTTTATGTTTTGTTGCGCACTCCCTTATATCAACTCTCCGCTTAGAGGCAAACGAAGTCACAGGAGTCGTGTATGGAAACGCTAATGCGTTCTACAGTTCATATCGTTGAGAGGGGCGCATAGCGACAACTCGGCAGGTAAAACAGTGGCGATGAGGTCAGTCCGCTCAGCCCGCGTCGGTGATTACAATATCATTATTACAGCTAATAATTTCTTGACAAATGCGAATGAACCGTGTTATAGTTCACCATAAAGCAGTCGGTCTCACAATCGATCAGACCATGCTCCCTGCTATTATCTATAATCAACCCCGAATCGACACAATTGCTGCTTGCTATGCTGTTATTTGCTGCCCTGATATCGAGAGGAGAAACCGGAGATGTCACCAATGCCCCACAGACGGTCTGCTTTTACGCTGATCGAACTGCTTGTCGTGATCGCAATTATCGCCATTCTTGCCGCCATTCTGTTCCCTGTGTTCGCTCAGGCGCGTGAAAAAGCGCGTGCGATTTCCTGCCTTTCCAACATAAAGCAGATGGGTACGTCCGCAATGATGTACGCGCAGGACTACGACGAAAATCTAGTGCCCGCAGGCAGCCGGTATGCGCACGCGCAGTCGCAGTGCTTCGATGGCACAACGGATATGACCAGCGACACCGGCTGGGTGGACTGGGAAATCGCCCTGGCGCCCTACCTCAAAAACGAACAGGTATTCGTCTGTCCGGATAAGCGAGAGTATGGCTGCAATGGCTATGCGATGAACACCGACTCCTCCGACGACGATTTTCCCGGCGCGCCGACTCCGCCCGGCACTTTCGCCTACAACTCCGATCCGACCAAGAAGCTGCCGACTGTCACACTCGCAAGCGTCGTTGCTCCGGCGGAGTGTCTGTTCCTCTACGATTCCCATGACACCAATCTCGAAAATGCTCCCGACCCGACGATCATCGGCGCCAACCGTCCAGATACGGAAGCATGGGAATCAATGAATGCCTGGCTGCAGGCAGCCAAAACCGGCATAATTCCCGAAGCCACTTTGTTTAAGAACTTCCCCGGCGGACCATGGCGTCACTCTCTCCAGTTGAATGTGCTGTGGCTGGATGGACATGCGAAAGCGACCCGGTTTACACGCCTCGAGCAGCGCAATCTCAACATCCAGAACCAGAACTACAGCGTTCTCGAGTAGCAGCAGGTTGTTTTACAACCGGGCAGCGCCAGCGGTAGCCCTGCTCCGCTGGCGCAGCATTTCAGACACAGTACGGGAAGATATCCGGTCGTAGGAACATGGCGGATGAACGTGAAAGTAAGAGTTCAGGAGGAGAATGATGTCTGAGAAAGTCACGTTGGGCGGAGGTTCGTCAGGACAAAAGACACCGAACGAAGCAGCATCAGCGTCAGGAAAAGAGCGAGGAATCCGAAACCGTACTGAGGCGCCGCCAATCCTCATGGTCGGCGTGATTGTCCTTCTGGTAGTCTGCCTGAGTGTCGGTGGGTTCTACGTCTATAACGGTGGATGGAAAACGGCTGCGCAGCAGGATGAGACATATAAACACGAAATGCTGCCCCAGATCGCGGCAAATCGTGGGGATATGGCGCCGCTGGAAGCGGAAAACAAATTGCGCAAATCACGTGGCGAAGCGCCGCTTGTTCTCCCGCCAGATCGTCACCAGAAAGCGGCTGAATCACGCGCCAAACTCGCCGACCTTCAGAAAGCGATTGAAGCAAAAAGGGGGACTGGAACCGAAACTCAGTAATTTCATCAGTGTACGCTCCCTGCAAATTAACGGATAGGAAATGATCGGGGCAGGATCAGCCACGGCTATCGGGCAGACTTATCAGGTACAGCTACGCGAAAACCATGCTATAATGCATCTTCAAGTCTGCAGCAGGAGATTCAGCCCATGTTTAAACGTTTCCAGCACTCGCTTCGTTCCCGTCCAAATCGTTCCCGTCACGCCTTGATCACTTCCGCATCAGCCGGTTTCACTTTGATCGAACTGCTTGTCGTGATCGCGATTATAGCGATTCTTGCGGCGATATTGTTTCCGGTTTTCGCGCAGGCACGTGCGAAAGCGCGTCAGACTGCCTGCCTTTCGAACGTCAAGCAGCTCGGTCTCGCCTTCGGAATGTACAGCCAGGACTATGACGAAAAGAATCCGAACGGCGTCAACTGGTACTTCCCCGGCGGCAATGGATGGGCTGGGCAGACGTATGCGTACATCAAGAATGCTGGCATCTTCCGCTGCCCGGACGACACGATCGGGACGGTCGGACATAGCTCGTACGCCTACAACAGCAACAACACCGCGCCCACCGGCGCAACCGTCGATGGCTATAGTATCGCGATCTATTCTGCTCCTGCGAGCAGTGTGCTGCTGTTCGAGGTGCAGGGCAACTATTTCAATGCGAGCGGCGACGGCTGGAACGTGACCAACGACTCCACACTGGAAACCGACGGGGCCGGTGGCTTTTCTCCTGCGGGCTGGGGCATCAGCGGCGCTGGGAATGCGTATGTCGTCAATGGCGCGGGCGCGTTCTCCGCACCGACGACGCTGTTGATGGCGACGGGCTACCTCCGTGGCGTGACGGCCGTCGACTATCCGCGTTTTGCCAAACCGACCGGCAGACATTCGGACGGCGCGAACTATCTGATGGCGGACGATCATGCCAAGTGGTTCCGTCCCGGCGCAATCGCTCCCGGCAGCTCGAATCCGACCGCTGCAGACTGTGGCGGAGGGCTGGATGGCAACGGCATCCCGCTCGCAGCAAATACGACCTGCTCGGGCGTCGGCGCGACCTTCAGTCTGCAATAAAGCGCGTCTATCCACACTGGTCATCCTTGATCGACGTGCGCTGGCATCCCATTTTAAATGAGCCACAGGAACGCGGGAATGCGTTCCTGTGGCTGCTTTTATTCGGCTCACCTCGTGAAAGTGTCGGGTACACTGTGTATGCAGTATGACGATTCGCCGAGACATGGCAATCCTTTTCCCACCTCTGGTCCCCCTCACCCGAAGCTTCGGGAGCGGGAGTAAATACCGTTCCAGGGTGATGCGAATCAGTAATCCAGGCGTGAGATGAGGATGATGAGACAACTGATTGGCTGGCTGGTACTGATTAGCTTCGTGCTGTGGGGTCCGCTGGAGGCGTTGCCCTGCGCTGTGACACAACACGTGCCTGCCTCTTCCGCCACAGGAAACTCACTGCGTCACACTTCGCAATGCCGCTGTAAAGATTGCCTCGGATTCAAACAGTGCTGCTGCATCCCGAAAAAAGGCAGCAGAACCGTCACTATCCTGACTGCCGACTGCGAGCGTCCGCTGCCACTTTCCCTCATCGCCAAGGTGAAACATCAGCCTCTGCTGCTCATCGCTCCCGCGCGACGAACGGCTGCTCCATTACCTGTGATCCCGACGCCGACACATCTACTGCTTCGCGCCAACCTTTTCTCGCCACCGCTGCCACCTCCCCGATCTCTGTAAGCGCTGCCCGCCTCGATAGGATTCAATAGCAGGTCAGACTCGGTTTGATGAGACTTTTCAACCGCGTTTCGTGACGCCTCCATAGTCTCCCGATTCGCATAATGCCCTGCCGCTTACAGGAGTGATACAAGAATGCTTCGTTCCCGAATGATTGTCCGGTTCAGAAACTCCGCTGACGGTTTTACTTTGATCGAACTTCTCGTGGTGATCGCGATAATCGCGGTTCTGGCGGCGATCCTGTTTCCCGTTTTTGCACAGGCACGAGAAAAAGCCCGTCAGACAGCCTGCCTTTCCAACTGTCGTCAGATCGGCACCGCGCTGATGATGTATACTCAGGACTACGACGAAAAGTACCCGCAGGAACATCGTTCGACCAGCAATCCGGTCGTTGAAGATAGCTCTGCACAGCTTGAAACGGAAGACTATGGTTCGCCCTTCGACAAAATCCTGCCGTATATCGCAGGTAAGGACAGTGGTAAGACACAGCTCTTTGTCTGCCCGTCCGACCCCGATCCGCATGGCAAAGCGATTACCGACAGTGCGGGCAACTGCCTCAGCAACGCCGCGCCACCGCCCGGTCCGCTGGGCAGCTATATCCTGAACGCCTACTACCTATTCGGCGCGACGCTGGCGCAGATCGATACGCCCGCGCAGTCGATCTATATTATGGAGCGCCGCAGCGACGGTAACAAAACGACGGATTTCTGCGACGTTCACTATCATCCCTGGCTGAGCGAGATCGAACTTCCGACGGGCGCCACCGATCTTGTGAACCCGATTGCACCGGCGATCAAACGGCATTCGGGCGGCAGCAACTACGTCTATGCCGAGGGTCATGCGAAATGGCAGCGCTTCGAGAACACCCGCCGCGCGTTCCCCGGTCACAACCTTTTCGGCGAACACCAGCCCTTCTAAAGGAGTAACTATTCACCCTGCTTTCCGTTACGAACCTACAGGCAGAATATCTGCATTCACTCCCCCTCTTCCCGAAGTTTCGGGAAGAGGGGGCCGGGGGCGAGGGTGAATTGTTACCTAGAGGAAGTTATTGTGCGGCTGTACCTAGGTTAGGCACATAGCCGCTGAGTGTATAATGGAAGCAGGCACGGATCAACTGTGCCATTCGGAATGACATGTTGTGTGATTGACTTTTAGAGGATGAGCCGTCATGCCGCTCACAATCGAAACGGAGCAAGAGGACTATGGATTGACCGGGTCCAGCAGCTTCCGAGTACGCAGAAGACGAATGCGCTGGCAGGGGGTTCGCACCTGACGCGGGTGAGCGCGCTCACGTACTTACTCCAATTGGTCCCGCCCGCCACATAAAAAAAGCCCCTGTATGAATGGTCCGAGTTGCGTCTGAAGCTAGCTAACAGTCGATACCGTCTCGGATTGATACCTGAGACGGAGGCACAGGTTTCGAAAGGCACCCGTAATGAAAAAAGTTCTGACTTCCCTCTTGCTCATTCTGCTCGCTTCCTGTTTCGCGTTCGGTCAGGGACAGGGCAAGAGCGACAGAGAGCAAACTGCCAGAGTAGAGCAAACGCTGAGAACGATTGAGCAGGAGTGTTCCGACGCATCTGTCAAAGGCGATACGAGCGTCATCGAACGCTACTATGTCGACACTTGCGCGTTGACCGATCCCGATGGCGAGGTAGGAAATAGGGCGGCGCTCGTTGCCGATCTGAAATCCGGAGAGCTCAAGTTCGAGGCATCGACGCTGGACAAAATGAAAGTGCAAGTCTACGGGAACGCGGCAATTGTGACCGTTCGCGCGACGGAGAAAGGCGCCTACAGGGGACACGATCTCAGCGGCAAGTACCAGTGGACGGATACTTTCGTCAAGGTTGGTGGTCGCTGGCAGATCGTAGCGGACCATACGACGCGGGTCTCGGTGCAATAATCGAAAAGATTCCGAGGGACGAAACGTAGAGCAAATACCAATCGGTTTCGTCTCTGTATCTGGCGGACAGACCCCTTTTCGCAACACCCAGGCCTTGGGCACTATCCGCTGCACGCCCTGTATCAGGATCGCATCGCCCTGTGGGGTAGCCAGGTTACCTGGCTATCTATCGGCGCGAATTTCAGCTACCTGTACAATCGCCTTCATCTCAGCCGGTGTGTCCGCCAGTCCACGATTGAATAGTGCCTGGTCTACACCCGCCACTTCCATAGTCTCTCTGCAAAAACGTGGACGTCAGCCCATTTCGTATGGGCGCGATATTGCTTAGCACGAGGCGAAGACTGCTCTACTTGAGCATTAATCCAACCACAAACGGAACTTCACCGTGCGTCTCTTATCGCGCCAATCGACCATGAGCAGGATTTCAACCCACGCACAGCGAAACTAATACTACAGCATTTGTCCTCTTTCAGGGATTGTCCAGGGTGAAACAGAACCGCTTATCCAGCGTCTGCTCTTTACAGAAACCATCGATTCGGCAGCCGCAGACACATAACTAGATAATCAGAGGATTTTGAATTCATGCCGTGTACCCGCCTTCACTCGATATCGCTCAGATCGTTCGCGCTGCTCGTCGGCGCACTCATCAGCCTCGCCTGCACACCCTGCTTTGCCGCCACCGGCTGGAACTGGATCTGGGCAAAAGACGGCGCGCGTCCTGCTGAAACCGTTTACTTCCGCCATAAGTTTCGCCTCGCCAAAGCGCCGATCTCCGCGCGACTGCTGATCACCGCCGACGATGGGTTTCTCGTCTACCTCAACGGCAGCGCCAAACCCGCCGCGACCGGAGCCGACTGGACGACTGTGCAGGAGTTCAACATCACACGCCTGCTCAAAGCAGGCGACAATGTGCTGGCGGTCGAATGCCGCAACGACACCGGAGCCGGCGGGCTGCTCTATAAACTGATCCTGAGACTGCCCGGTGGAAAAACGCTGACGCTCATCTCCGACGCGCGCGTCAAATACACGCGCAGACCGCCACCGCTCTGGATACCCGTCGCCTTCGACGACAGCAAATGGCAGACCGCTCGCGAACTCGCGCCCGCAAACGGCGGTGTATGGGGAGCTTTGCGCGGCGCGCCCCTGCCAGACCCGACGCGTATCGTGCGTCTCTGGGACATCCGTGCGGGCGGCAAATCCTCCGACGATCCCTACAGCCGAACCCGTAACTATGGCGACCGCATGCTCCTCTCGACCAGCGTCTCCAGCCCCTCGGAGATGCAGATACTGCGCAGTGCAGGCTTCACCCTCTACCAGACAGACTCCGACCACCTTTCGACCGAACAGGTCGCACCCGGCAAATGGGACTGGAGCACGCAGGGTTCCGCCGCCGAAGCCGTGCATAAGCTCGGGCTGGACTGGGGCTACTTCCCGCACAACGCCTTCCCGCCGCCCTGGTACCGCAAATCCGTGCCCTTCACGCGCATTCAATCGCTGGAAGACGGCAAGTCGGCCGAAGCCTTTTCGCCCTGGGAACCGAAATGGAACGGCTTCGTCGAACAGAGCTATGAAGCGCTTGCGGCCGCGTTCAATGGCGGCGCGAAAACCACGATCTCCGCGCTGACCGTGGGCATACATGGCGACTACGGTGAGGCAGGACTGCTTTCCGGCGCACGTGTCGCCGTACCCGGTCAGCGCGAAGACTGGATACGACGCTTCGGCAATGACCACGATAAGCTCGGGTTCTGGTGCGGCGATCCGCTCGCCCGCGCCGACTTTCGCAGCGATATGCTCAAGCGCTATGGCGGTCTCGACGGCCTCAACGCCGCCTGGAAGACTTCGTTCAAATCCCCCGCCGATATCGCCTATCCGGAGATACCAGACGTTCAGCCGTCTGTTCCAGGCCGCCGCCAGTGGCTCGATTTTGTGCAGTGGTACCAGAGTTCCGTAGGGCGTGCAATCGAACTAAACCTGCACGCCGCGCGCCAGCATTTCCCCGATACCCTGCTGATGCTGCCCGCCGGTTTCGCCGATGAGAACGTGCGCGGCGGCAGCGACAACAGTCTTATTCCTAAACTCGCCGCCCGTTACAAAGCCGATGTTCGCTCGACGCACGGCGGGTTCAAACCTTTCGCCGAGAACGCCGCTACGATGCTGGGACGGCTGGGCAGTGCGAGCCGTTTTTACGGCGCGCCGTTCTGGACGGAGCCGCCCGGTTCTCTGACCGCAACGCAGGAAGTCGAGCGGATATTCGAGGGGGTTTCGCAGGGCGCCGTCGGGCACTTCGACTGGGCAGGAAATGCGGTCGCCAACCGCGACGTCTACTATCGCTACGGCAAATATCTGCGCGTCTCGCACCCGATCACCGACGTTGCGATGTTCTACCCAGCAGACGCGCAGCGCTTGCGGGTCGATCAGGGCTATGGCGCAACCTTCGCGAAAGCCTGCGCCTATCTGCGCGAGAGCGCAAACTTCGACATCGTCGACGATCGCATGGTGCGCGACGGCTGTCTGGCGGGCTATCGCGTAATGGCGTTGTGGGAAGGGACGATCGCCGACGCCGGAACCCTGGCTAAGATCAAGCAGTGGGTCAACGATGGCGGCGTACTGCTCGCCTACGACTTCGGCAAAGTGACGACTTTCGAGGGTGATACCTCGTGGTTCAAGGATATGTTCGGCTACGCTCAGGAACTGCGCCGCGCCAGCGTGACCGAACGTTATCGCGGCACAGTCCCGGCACAGTACCGATTTAATCTCGAGCAGACCGACTTCTCCGACTTTCTGGGCGGCGACTGGTTCGATCCCGACAGCGATGCAACCGGTATCAAACCGGGACGGTGGGCAGGAGCCTCGGCAAACATACTTCTGCCAATCGGCATCGACAAGCGCTATACACTGATCCTGCGCGCCGCGATACCGCCGGAAGCCTCTGCGCTCAAACACACTCTGCTCCTCAACGGTCACAAACTCGGCGATCTTTCTGCGGGCGAGGGAACCTACCGCTTCCTGCTGCCGGAAGGCGCGCTGTCCGGCAAATCGCTCTCGACGCTCACGTTTCAGTCACAGACCTACCAGCCCACCAAGCTGACAGAAGCCA
Source organism: Chthonomonadales bacterium (assembly GCA_038216735.1). GTDB lineage: Bacteria > Armatimonadota > Chthonomonadetes > Chthonomonadales > Chthonomonadaceae > JBBQPY01. The sequence goes on along the minus strand of JBBQPY010000077.1, from coordinate 9,796 downwards.
GCAAAGACACGCGCGCGCTCGGCGTCCGTGTCCTTTCGATACAGATGGTCGAGCAGGGCGCGACCGAGACAGCGGACGCGCCTACTCCTTCGGGCACACTGCGTCGCGAACTCGATCTGACGCGCCTCAGCCCCGGCTATAAAGAGCCGCAGCAGAGCTGGGCGCGGCTCTATGGCAAGGGAATGACGATCTATTTTCCTGCCAACCGCTCGCTGCTTAAAGGCTACATCGAAGTGGTTCGCCGTGCCGTCTATCATCTGTCCGCGATCGATCCGGCACGGCGCGATGCTTTACCGATCGACGATCTGAACGATGGGGTTTATGCGACGCTTTTCACCGACAAAATCCTCTATTACAACTCAAAGGATACTGCTGTTACGAAGAAGGTCACGATATCGCCGGAGGCTTTCGCCGCCTGGCGCAACGAAGTCGCCGTGCCGACCGAAAACACCTGGACGTTCAAGATGGAGCCGCACAGCATCAGCGCGATCTACCTCACGCCCCCGCCACAGGAGCTGCTGTTCGAGTGCGAGGCGTTTACTGATCTGGGCACTTTGAAGCCTTCAACGTCAGTCGATTGCAGCCCCGGCCAGGGGGTAACATGCATCCGGCTGCTGAAAGGGGCGCAGATTACGACCCATTTCCGTGTGGATACCGCAGGGAAATACAACGTATACGCCCGTACTGTGCGCGGTGCGCGTCTCGAACCGGCGGACATTTCCATCGATGGGCAGCCGTTGATCGCTACCGGCGCGCGTTCGGGGCAGACGCTCGGGTACGGCGCGGCGATGCTGACCAAAGGTACGCACACGCTGACCGTTCATGCCAGATTGGGGCATGATGTACGCGCGGATTTCGTGCTGCTTTCCAGCGATGTCACGATCCGCGGCTACGATTTCGCCGTCCGCACCGTCCCCGTCGAATAGGCATTCACGGAGTGCCATTTTCAACAAGGGGCTGAAGCCCCGGTCTGGAACTGCGAAGCCCGTCTGCGCGGGCTGGATGCGCCGATGTTCGATTTTCCGTAGGGGTGCTGCTTGCCGCGCCCTTCTGACTCAAGAGCCGGGAAATAAAAGGGCATGAAGGGCTTCAGGAGTCGTGCATACTGCGTAGGGGTTGGTGGCAGCGAGGCTTTCGGGGAGTGCAGCGCCCCAGGTGACGCCGACGCCGCGCACCCCGGCAGCGCTAGCGGCATGCATATCATGGACGGTATCGCCGATATAGAAGGCGTTTGGGCGGCGATCGGCAGGGATTGCAAAGTAATCGAGGGCGAGCAGAATACCGTCCGGAGCGGGTTTAGGATGCGGGATATCGTCTGCGGTCACGGCGAAATCTACATAGTCGGCGATGCCGAGGCGCGGCAGCGTGTTGGCAAGCTCTTCACGGTTCTTGGAGGTGACGAGTCCGGTCGGCAGTCCGCGCCGTTTGCCTTCGATTAGGATCGCGATGACATCGTGCAGGATACGTTCGCGTTCGCGGTGTACCTCATAGTAGGCGATGAAATCTCCGAGAATGTCCGCTTCTGCGATCCCGAAATCTTCCAGTGGACCGAAGACGCGCACCTGCTTCGATAGTGGCGTACCGATGAGCGCACGGCGTTCCGCGTCGGGCAGCGTACGCCCATAATATTTTTGATAGACATGACCGAGGCTCGCCGAGATCAGTTCCGTCGTGTCCACGAGCGTCCCATCCACGTCCCAAAGCAAACACGGCACCGAATCCAGTTCGGAAGCTTTTGCGATACGATCGCTTTCCGCTTCGACACCCATTTTTACTTCATCCGCCATTTATTGATACCTATCTTTGCATCTGTCGTTCCGCTGTATCGCCTCAATATCTCGCTGGCGTCGGTTCCGAAGCGCTGTTAGTTCCGCTCTACTATCGATAATCTCATTCAGCCGACTCATTCCGAAACCGGATTCTCGCTGTACTGCCTCAGAAATTATGCCATAAAGAGGAACAATGCCCGACTACCCACACCATCAAAGTGTGCATTTGAACAATTTTACCGTTTTCAGCGATGCTACTCTGGAGTTCGTACCGGGGGTCAATGCATTCGTCGGCGAAAACGGCACTGGCAAAACGCACGTCCTCAAAGCGCTCTATGCCGCGCAGTTGACACATGCGCGTGAATTACGCTCGATAAGCGAAACGCTCAGTAGTCTCTTCCAAACAGACTATCTCTCGCAATTGGTGCGCATGGGTATAGAAGATGCCGTGTCCAGACTACATGGTTTCTATGGGGGTCACGACTGGCAATGGAGCACCAAAGGTGGCACGACTTCGGGTGAAATGATATTGTCAGGGGAAATGCCACTCGAAAAAGAGGAGTATATTGAGCGTCCGGTATTTATTCCGGCGATCGACATGATGGGACACACGAAAGGGTTTCTGCAGGCAGCGAACGAGGTCAGATTAGACTTCGATTCGACCTGTATCGACCTTGTTACGCTGCTAGGTCTGGAACGCAAAAACGGCAATAAGCAGCAGGAAGTCATCGATGGACTTTCCGTACTGCTTGGCGGCGAACTGGAAATGGAGGAAAACTCAGGCAGATTCCATCTGGTGACGCCCGCCGGACGGCTGCCGATGCCGCTGGTCGCGGAAGGTCTGCGGAAAATCGCAACACTGGTGCGCCTCGCGCAAAACGGCTGGCTGACGCCGGGAACGACGCTCTTCTGGGATGAACCCGAGGTCAATCTGAATCCCAAATTAATGGACGAGGTGGTGGGCGCGATACTCGTCCTCGCTCGCGCTGGTATACAGGTTTTCATTGCGACGCACAGCTATGTGATTCTGAAGGAGTTGGATTTGCAGGCAGGCAAGGCGGATAACGTCCGTTACTTTGGCTTCCATAAAAGCGAGGAGGGAACGACAGTTAACCATACCGACGATTTCGCGCTTCTCGAACCGAACCCGATTCTAGAACAGTACGACCGGTTGTATGACATGGAATTGACACGGTCTACAGGAAGGAACAAACGCGGTGAGCGTGTACGTTGAGAGCGGTATCGAGTTCGACTTCTCCTCGGCACGAACGGTCATTGAACACGATAAGTCCGCACCAACTCACGCAGGAGGAACCGTACACAAAAACAGCGTCTGGCCAGGAGTAGATTTTTGCATAGAAGAAACGCTGGTTGGACAAACACCAGCTGAGTGGATATGGCTCGAGGTGAAGAGCTGGGAACCAAGCCGGATTGATCCACACAGACGGGGAGGCAACCGATGGTCGTTTATCTGCAAGATGAAGAGCGATAGATTTGCAATGGAAATGCGCGATAAATTCCTGGGTACGACAGCGTTTCTGGCGTGGACAAATAATTTTACGCTTGCTCAAACTCGGTTTGTGCTGCTGTTCGAGCCGCCAACGCCAATGGATTCAGCGCTTCTGGGCTCTCGAAACACCCGTATGCAAGGGCGCATGTCCTCGAAGCTCTGGGTCTACCCGATCCGCGTCTCTGTATTAACGTTGAAGGGGTGGAATGCAAGGTTCGGGGTTGATTATCCCGCACATATCCAGCGCGAAACGATTTAAAGCAGAGTGACTGACTAAACTCTCAGACGATATCGACTTCATGGACGCCGCGATGTATGTCCCCGATGATGTAGGCGGATTCACCGAGTTCGTTCAGCCGGTGCGCTAGGGCGGGAGCCTGTTCCGCAGCAACGATTAGCACGAATCCGATGCCCATGTTGAACGTGCGATACATCTCCGGCTCCGGCACGTTTCCGCGCTCCTGAATCAGGCTGAAGATTGGCGGGATCGGCCAGTTGCGGCGCTCGATCGTAACGCTGCAGTCGGCGGGCAGCACGCGAGGAATGTTCTCGTAGAAGCCACCCCCCGTCAGATGCGCCATGCCGTGAATGTCGAATTCGTCGAGCAGAGGCAGCAGGTTCGGGGCGTAGCAGCGGTGCGGGATCAGCAGCTCTTCACCAAGGGTCCGACCGAGTGCAGGAAGATGCTCGTAGGGAGAAATCGAATTGTCGCCGTCTTCCAGCAGGATTCGCCGTGCAAGAGAAAATCCGTTCGTATGCAGACCGCTCGAAGCGAGACCGACGATCGTGTCGCCCGCCTGCACCCGTGAGCCGTCGATGATTCGACTTCGATCGACGATCCCAACGATACACCCCGCCAGATCATAGTCGCCTTCCGAGTAGAGCCCTGGCATCTCCGCCGTTTCTCCCCCGACCAGCGCACAGCCTGCTTCCCTGCAGCCATCCGCAATCCCTTTTACCACATCGACGACGACAGCAGGGCTCAACTTCCCTGTCGCGAAATAGTCCAGAAAGAAGAGCGAACGTGCGCCCTGCACCAGAATGTCGTTGACGCAGTGGTTGACCAGATCGCGCCCAATCGTGTCGTGCCTGCCGATTGTGATCGCAACTTTCAGCTTCGTGCCCACGCCATCGATGCTCGAAACCAACACCGGCTCCTGATAACTCGACAGCGCGGATAGCGCATACATTCCGCTAAAGCTGCCGACATCGGTCAGGACACCGGACGTGAAAGTGCTTCGAATCGACTCTTTCATTCTCTGCACGGCTTCGTTGGCGGCGTCGATATCGACACCGGCGTCGCGATAGGTTAGGCGTGTCTCTGCTCGTAGATCGGACATAGGAAACTTCGTTCTCTTCTCAGGGCGAGTGATTAAGAGGCAGTATTCAGCACATTCTTGCAGTGCTCAAAGCATTTCGTCGGGCGTCAGGTCAGCAGGTGTAGTGGGAATCACCGGTGTGGTATCGTACTGGCGGAACCGTGCTCCGTCGGTGAGCGATCCTTCAAATCGACCGATCACCTTTGCGTCACGCGTGATCGTGCCGGTAACCGCGCCATCGTACCCGATATGAACGCGTCCAACGTTGCCACGATTATCGCGCAGCATCGCGGTTCCGAACAGGCGTGTTCGTCCTGTAACCAGATAGTCGGCGATCTCAAACGCCGATTCGAGCTGTGCGGTATAGTCATCCTTAAGGCTGATCTGGGCGATATCGGGGGCAGGACGGGCCGGCGCGAGACCGGAGATCTTCATGCTGCCGACACGCCGAGTGCCGCGCACTTCGCCCACGTCCGGAACCATGACCGCGTAGGTCAACATGTGGTCTGGCGAGTGCGATTCGGTAAGGACGGTGGCTATGGCTTTGGAATAAGAGTGGCTGAGGGTGCGGCTATTGCCGATCGGGTCTTCGAGTCCGGTCGCGGCTCCCTGACCGGCGGCGGCACGATAGGCGACACGGATCAGGTAAGCGGCGCATCCCGCGAGTACGGCTTCGCTGGCATCGGGCAGTTTTTGTGCGGCTTCCCTGAGTGAATCGGTGTCGATCAATGCCTCAGCCAGGCGCTCGGCGCCATTGATTTTGCGCGCGCTAAAATAGCGGGCGATTGCGACCGTACCGACCGCAGCAGAAACTGCGAGGGCAATGTGCCCCGCGGTGGGCTTTTTAGCAAGCAGTTCGATCTGTTTTGACATCATTTTTGTTTTCGTTTCATTCCACAGCGATAATCTCGGAAGTCGAGAGTTGTTCGTTCATTGGAAGTTACGTTATCAATTCGAAGTGCGTTTCAGTGTGTGTCGGGCGAGCCGTCATCCGGCCCGCCCTCGTCATGTTCGACTTCGGATTCGTTTCGGTGGCGTTCGAGCATCAGTTTGCTGACGCGCACGTCCTGCGGTACGGGAATCGGGTATTTGCCATCGAAACAGGCCCGGCAGAATTTGTCTTTGTGCATCCCGATCGCGCGTACCACACCGTCCAGCGACAGATAACCGAGCGACGTCGCGCCGATCAGTTCGCGTATCTGCTCGACCGAGTGACGGGCGGCGACCAGTTCGTCCTGATTCGCCATGTCGATGCCGTAGTAGCAGGGATTTTTGACCGGCGGAGCGGTGATGCGAACGTGGACTTCCAGAGCCCCCGCCTCGAATATCATCTTGACCAGCTTACCGGTCGTCGTGCCGCGCACAATCGAATCGTCTACCATCACGACTTTTTTGCCCGCCAGGGTCTCTTTGAGCGGTGAGTACTTCATGCGAACGCCGATCTCGCGCATGTGCTGGCTCGGCTGGATGAAGGTGCGCTGTATATAGCGGTTTTTGATCACGCCCTCGCCGTATGGAATGCGTGACGCTTCCGCATAGCCAATCGCGGCGGGAATGCTGGTGTCGGGAACCGGGATCACGACATGACCTTCGGCGGCGGGATGTTCGCGGGCGAGTTCATGCCCCATGCGGCGGCGCACCTGATGCAGGGAGCGGTTATAGAGCATCGTGTCCGGGCGCGCAAAGTAGATGAACTCGAACAGGCAGGTGGCGTGGCGCACCGTCGGAACCGCCTGCATTTCGGTCTGCCCATCGCGGTCGATCACGATCAGTTCTCCGGGCTCGACTTCGCGCAAGTACTTCGCTCCCACTGGCACGAAGGCGCACGATTCGGAAGAGAGAACGTATGACTTTTCGTCGATGCGACCGAGGCAGAGCGGGCGGACTCCGTACGGATCACGCACACCGATCAGTTTGTCGGGCGTCAGAACGACGAGCGAGTAGGCGCCTTCAAGCCGCTGCATTGCCGCGCGAACGGTCTCTTCGATACAGCCTTTGTGCAGTTTGGCGAGCAGTTGGGCGATCACTTCGCTGTCGTTTGTAGTTTCGAAAACGCAGCCTTCGGCTTCGAGTTCGGCGCGCAGGGTGTGGGTATTGACGAGGTTGCCGTTGTGTGCGATGGCGATTTCGCCGACGCTGGAGGTGCCGGAGATCGGCTGTGCATTGCAGAGGACGCTGCTGCCGGTGGTCGAGTAGCGGGTATGTCCGATCGCGCTGATTCCGGGTAGTGAGCGGATCGTCTCCTCATCGAAGACCTGCGTTACGAGGCCCATATCTTTGTGAACTTTGATATGCCGACCATCCGATACGGCGATGCCGGCGCTCTCCTGACCGCGATGCTGGAGCGCAAAAAGCCCGAAGAAGGTGACGCGGGCGACTTCCTCACCGGGTGAGAAGATACCGAATACGCCGCACTCTTCTTTCGGGTTATCGTGGTCCCATTCGTCGGCAGTATATGACGCGATAGGCCGTGCAGCAGGTTGCAGCTGCACTCGCTGCTCTAATTCTGATTTGTTTTCTGGTTCTCTATTGACGAGTTCGAGTGGGATATGAAACGGTTTCGTCGGGGCGGATGGTACGGACGACATGAACGTTGCTCCTTCGCAAACATCGAGCGAGTCGGCTGAGAATGAGGGAAATAGCACATTAATCCCTCATCGACAGCAAAAATAGTTGGCGCGCAGAACTGGGGGTGATAGTGCGGTTCGTGCCGCGTCGAATTGACTGTCCAAGTGTCTTTCTATTTTGTCTCTCGATGGTGCTGCGGAACAGGGCGCGCAAAATCGGTATTGGTTACGGAATGGTTTCGGCGTGCGAAACAGGGCGAATTTTTTTGTGTATCGTGACAGTAGGAGGTTACGACTCCACCGCCATCAAAGTTTCCCGTCGGTGCGAATAACACGGGGCTCGACTGGATAGACACGGGACTGACCGCCTCTCAGCCCTCATCCCAACCCTCCTTCCCACCAGTCGTCCCTCCTCACGAAGAAGGGCGAATGCCTGGGTAGTCGCCATAGCTGCAGAGCAAAGGTTTACTCTCTAAAAAGTGAGCCCGATGCACTGTCTTCCCTCTCTTTGATGAAGCACGAACGGAGAGGAGAAGGGTTAGTGGTTGTCTGCGACTGCCACGGTGTTCATCAGCCACTAATCACGCTGACGCGCGGGTTTTCTCCGCCTGCTTCATACGGCGCGGGATAGCGTTCTGCGAGACTTCCGATAGGTGGCTGACAGGAACGTCGATGATGTCCTTTGCGCCGAGCGCGATCCGTAGGTTATCGCCGCCGACAGTGCCGATCCAGCTTACCCGAATGTTATGCAACTCTCCCCGCTTCTGCAGCGCGGTAAACTGCTTTTCGGTGCGAACGGTCGCGACGACACGCCCCTGTGCCTCGCCAAACAGCACGGCTGACAGCGGCAGGCCGTCCTCAGGGAACTCCTTCGGGTCGAGCAGTACCAGTGCGCCCTGTGCGCCGAGCATCGCGCTTTCCGCAAGGCAGACCGCCAGACCGCCGTCGGAAATGTCGTGACAGGACGCGAACATACCTTCGCCGATGCACTCCAGCAACAGGTTTTGCAGGCGCTTTTCGCCCTCCAGATCGACACATGGCGGCACACCCGCCTCGATGCCGTGTACGACGCTCAGGTATTCGCTGCCACCAATCCCGCCTGTCGCGTCGTCGTATGCGGTCAGCAGCACGATCGTATCGCCCTCGCCGTCCTCACGAAAAGCGGACTGACAGCGTCGATTTACGTCCTCGAGTATGCCCAGCATTCCGATCGTCGGCGTTGGAAAGATCGGGCCGCCTTCCGCAGTTTCGTTGTAGAAGGAGACATTGCCAGAAACAACCGGCGTATTGAAAGCCTCGGTGGCGGCGGCGATGCCCTCGACGCTGCGCTTGAACTGCCAGAAACCAGTCGGCTTTTCGGGGTTCGCAAAGTTGAGGTTGTCGGTGATCGCGGCGGGGCGCGCGCCGACACAGGCGACATTTCGCGCCGCTTCGACGACAGCTATTTGCCCACCGACATACGGATCAAGGTAGCCGTAACGCCCATTGCCATCAAGTTTGACCGCAATACCTTTTTGTGTGCCGCGTATGCGCAGGATCGCGGCGTCGGAACCCGGCATCGCGACGGTCTGCGTCTGCACCATGCTGTCGTACTGTACGGTCACATACTCTTTGCTGCCGATCGACGGTGAGTCGAGCAAATTCAGCAGGGCGTACTGGTACAACAATTGCGGGTAAATTGGGAAAAGCGTTGTCTGTACTAGTATGGGTTGGTCGGTCAAATCAGAATATTTAAAACCCTGACCGATGTCAGGTTCACGCAGCGTGGCAAAGTCGAACGCTTGAACTTCTTTGATGTAGGCAGGCTCTTCGGTTTCGAGAAAGTAGGTCGGGCACTCGTCGGTCAGGGCTTTCGAGGGGATTTCGGCGACGACTACTCCATTGTCTTTAATGCGCGTCAGACCGTCATCTGTCACCCTGCCGATCACGGCGGCGTTGAGTCCCCACTTCTTGAACACATCGATCACGCGTTGCTCGGTGCCGTTCTGCGCCACGCACAGCATCCGCTCCTGCGACTCGGAGAGCATTATTTCGTAGGCGGTCATGTCGGCTTCGCGCAGCGGAACCTTCCGCACGTCGATCTCCATGCCGTTGCCAGCCTTCGCCGCCATCTCGCAGGTCGAGCAGGTCAGACCCGCCGCGCCCATGTCCTGAATGCCGACGACATAGCCGGTCGCGAGCGCTTCGAGCGTCGCTTCGATCAGCAGCTTTTCCAGGAACGGATCGCCCATCTGGACGTTCGGGCGCTTGCTTTCGCTGTCGGGACCGAGTTCGACGCTTGCAAAAGTCGCGCCGTGAATGCCGTCTTTGCCGGTCGAGCTTCCGACATAGATCACCGGATTGCCGATCCCTTTTGCCGCCGCGCTCGCGATCTTACTGCGCTCGACGATGCCAACCGCCATCGCATTGACGAGTGGATTGCCGCTGTAGCAGGAGTGAAAATAAATTTCGCCCGCGACGGTCGGGACACCGACGCAGTTGCCGTAATGTGCGATGCCCGCGACGACCTGCTCGAACAGATACCGGTTGCGCGGGTCGTCGAGCGGTCCGAAGCGCAGGGAGTTGAGGAGGGCGATCGGGCGCGCGCCCATCGTGAAGATGTCGCGCAGGATGCCGCCAACGCCGGTTGCC
>JBBQPY010000076.1:0-23347 GCA_038216735.1 Chthonomonadales bacterium | reverse complement strand
TTGGGCGGCGTCAAGGGTAATCTGATACTGGCTCATTTTCTCCTCCTGGCAAGTGTTGGTTTGATCACTTACATCTTACCAGCGAGAGATGAGCCAATAGATTTTGGTCCCCAATTTTACACCATTATACTGGACTTAACTCTGACAGAGGCTATGTACTGCCGCAAGGGCAGGTTCAGTCGGCGGAACACAACGCAGGTTTGGGATTTGTCGGCCACGGAGGCATATTGCGGGATGAAACTTCTCTTACATAATCAGGAACATCTGTACGAACTGCTGTTGGAAGAAGCTACAGGCGATTATGTTTTGGATGTGGTATGCGGCAGAGTTTTCATGTACGGCAAGCAGGTCAAGCTTACTGCCTACCAGATTCAGGGCTACCATGCGCACGGCGTCTCCGTGCTCGATGTCATCGCAGAGGAAATATGGAAAGAAGAAGATCGCAAGCTATTGGACAGGCGTCGGCTCCAATATGGAGCCGAACGGCCAAAGCGTCACAAGTGGCAATTCTGGGGTTAGTAAAAAAGCTCCCGCATCACTGCGGGAGCTTTTTTGTCGATTCAAGCAAATTAACGAAGCGACCCAATTATGCGATGATTATGCGGTCATCGGTTCGTGGGAAACATCGCCGAGCCGTTCGGGTTCTGGCTGCGCTTTGCCGAGCATGTCGCGAGCCGCCGCAGCGAAGTCCGGAGTGGTCAACATGCAGAGTCGATGCAGGATAGGGATCGCGCCATGCTCGATGAACTTGTCCGGGACACCGAATAGCTTCACCTCGACGTCGCTCAAACCGTTCGCTGCCAGCAGCTCGAGGATACCGGAACCGACGCCGCCATTGATCACACCTTCTTCCATGACGATCAGTTTACCGGTGCGTCGCGCGGCGTCCAAGATCACCTCTCTGTCGAGCGGTTTTGCCCAGCGCAGATTGATAAACTCGACGCTGATGCCCTCCGAGTCCAGAATCTTCGCCGCTTCAAAAGAGGGGGCGACCATATTGCCGTATGCCAACATCGTCACGTCGGAGCCGCGCATCAGGACTTCCGCTTTGCCGTACTCGATCGGCTGATAAGGGCTGTTCCAATCGATGCTCGGCGCGTTGCCGCGCGGGTAGCGGATCGCGATCGGACCGGAATGGCTGCCAACTACATGTTCATTCACCATATAGCGCAGCATAGCGTCGAATTCCTGACCGTCCTTGGGGGCAATCATCGTAACATTGGGAATATGGCGCAGGTAGGCAATATCGAAGACGCCATGATGGGTCGGTCCATCGTCACCGACGAGACCGGCGCGGTCGAGACAGAACATTACCGGCAGGTTCTGGAGCGCTACATCGTGCAGAATAATATCATATGCTCGCTGCAGGAATGTGCTATAGATCGCCGTAATCGGCTTCATCCCCTCGGCGGCGAGCCCTGCGGCAAAGCAGACGGCGTGCTGTTCAGCGATTGCGGTATCGAAATACCGGTCGGGATGCACTTCCTTGAATTTATTCAAGCCCGTGCCATCCGGCATTGCGGCGGTAATCGCAGCGATTTTCGGGTCGTCGTTGGCGAGTTCGATGATCGCTTTGCTGAACACACTTGTCCATGTCTGCCCGCTCGACTTACTGCCAGAAGCAGTGCCAGACGCCGTATCGGCGAACATCGGCGGCGTCACAGCGTGCCATTTGCGCGCGTTCTCTTCCGCCGGATTGTAGCCTTTGCCCTTGACCGTACGCAGGTGAACGAAGACCGGACCGGTCATTTTACGGACGCTGGTAAAGACGTCGATCAGCACATCGAGATCGTGTCCATCGATCGGACCGATATACTGGTAGCCCAGCTCTTCGAACAGAATCCCCGAATGGTCGGAGGAGACCATGTGCGTCAGGCTGTGCTTTAACACAGAACTGGCGGCTTTATTGACGACGCGCCCTGGCGTGCCCGGAACCATTTTGAGCACGTTCTTCGCCTGTGCCTCGACGTTCTGATAGAAGGGCGAGACGCGTAGTTTGGCGAGATAGGTCGCCAGACCGCCTACGCTCTCGGCGATGCTCATGTCGTTATCATTCAGCACAACAGTAAAATTTCGTCCGCTGTGACCGGCGTTATGCAGACCTTCGAGCGCGAGGCCAGCCGTCATTGAAGCGTCACCGATTACTGCCAACACGCTCTCGTCGTTGGAGTGACCCATCATGTCACGCGCGACGGCAAAACCATAGGCAGCAGAGATACTGGTTCCGGCATGACCCGCTCCGAAAAGATCGCAGTCGCTCTCTTCACGGCGCAGAAAGCCGCTCAGCCCGCCATACTGTCGCAGCGTGTTGAAGCGATCGAGACGGCCTGTGAGCATTTTGTGCGCGTAGCACTGATGTCCGGTGTCCCAAATAATCTTGTCCGTGGGGACATTGTATACCGTATGCAGTGCGAGGATCATGTCGACTGCACCGAGATCGGAGGCGAAGTGCCCGCCCGTCTTCGAAAGGTTGTCGATGATTGCTTCCCGCAACTCGACTGCAACCTGCTTCAATTCATCTCGCGTCAGGTGTTTCAGGTCGGCGGGAGAGTGGATGCGCGATAGGAGTTCATACATTCGATAGGTTCCCTTTGCAGACTGCAAGATTTCATGCTGGCGTGTCAGCAGCGTCGTTGACTAATTGCCAGGTACTCTCATGTCAGTCGGGGTTTGATGCCGATATTCAGGCATTCAGCGCACTGATAATTGTTTCATCTTACCACTTACGCTTTTACGATGTCAAACGTCTCCCTAAAGTTTTCTTAATAAAAGTCATTTGAATACCATTGAATACCGCAAATTTTGGTTAGAAAATCTGCCTACTCGACGGTAGGTGTTGCCAGCCTAGTTCCATACATCATCTTTTCACGATTGTAGAATGTAGTTTTGGGAGTGAAAACGTTTTCAAATTCCAGAGAATCGCCTGTGTTTCGCCCTCTCTGACTTTATAGAAATGGTCGGGGAGCAGTCCGGTCAACACCTGTGTCCGACCGGTAACGGGCCAGAAAATCTCTATGCGTTCGATTGTGAGCGTTCCGCCAAGTCCAATTTCCTGTCGCAGCGGGGAACAACCGAAACTGCCGCCGTTGCCTACAGTCTTATAAATGGCACGAGAGCCAGTCGGAGTCTTGACGACAACCTTGATTATCGCTCCGAGCGCGGCGCGATTGGTCTTAACTCCCTCGAGTTTCAGGGTGATCCAGTGATTCCCGAAGCCTGGATTGGCGAACAGTGTGCTATGCGAGATATCCCCTGCATACGCTCCGCCCATCTTTTCGTAGATATCCTGGGTGCCATCGTTGTTCAAATCGCCGAATGAGATCGCATGTCCCTTCTGGATGTTACCGAAGCCCCCTGCGGTCGTGACGTCCTGAAAAAATTTACCATACGCATTGTGGAACATTCGGTTTGGCATCAGTCCAGTCAGATTTGGAATTCCCGTGCCGAGATAGAAATCCAGATAGCCGTCGTTGTCGAGATCGCCGAAATTCGCCGCCATCGCGGGCATCACCTTATCCAGATGAGCAGCTTTCGTAACGTCTTGGAACGTACCATTGCCATTGTTATGATACAGCCGGCAGCGTTCCCCCGTCGTCGGCATTCCCAAATAATCGGCAGCGACATCGCCCACGTCTTCGATATTGTATCCTGCGATGAACAGATCGGGCGAACCGTCGTTATCATAATCGAAGAAAAAACTCGCAAAGCTGGCTCTGGGTCCGGTGATCCCGGCGGCAGCCGTAATGTCCGTGAATTTCCAGGCGCTTTTAGGCGAGCGATCGGTTCCCGCCGGACCATCGTTACGCAGCAGTATGCCCGGCTTGTCACGGAGGGACAGAAAAAGATCGGGGCGTCCATCGTGGTTGATATCTGCGCTGACGACCGATTTGACATAACCCTGGATCGCTATGCCATTTGCTGCGGCACACTCGGTGAAGGTTCCATCGCCATTGTTACGGAACAGTTCGCATGGATGAATTTCCTTATCGGAAGTTGTCTCGTTTCCGATAAAAAGATCGATGAAGCCGTCGTTGTTGTAGTCGAACCATACGGCTGTCTGTGTGGGATGGAAACGGAGCAGACCAGCCTGTTCGGTAACGTCCGTAAAGGTGCCATCGCCATTGTTACGCAGCAGCGAAAGTGGATGATGTCCACCTGCACCGAACCAGCCACCTCGCAGCACCAGTACATCGGGGAAACCGTCGTTATTGTAATCGGCGACGATCATGTTTAGCCCGCCTACTTCACCGAGCAGTCCCGATTCCTTGGTACGCTCAGTGAAGGTGCCGTCTCCGTTATTATGAAATAGCCGCATCTGATCATGTAACCCGATCGCGGTCGTCATTACATCCAGGTTTCCATCCCCATCGAAATCTTCGATCACCGTACCGCCCGATAGTTCGTTCACGTCCAGCCCGACCTCTGCTGCAACGTCATGAAAACGCTTTAGCCCATACTCGGATTTGAATGCGGCTGGCGGAATCAACCAGCGGGCTGGAACTTTTTGCGGGTATTCACCGAGTGTCATATAGGCAATATTGAGCAGCCACCGAGAGGTGAGATTATTAGGAAACTCGTTCAGAAGTTCGGTGAGGATTTTGACCGCACCGCGCGACCCTTCTGTTTTTTTGTGGATACCCTCGCCTTCGATCGGCAGCAAGCACGATTGCGCATTATGGGTGAGACAGCAGTTCTGCTGCTCGCCGATACGGAGGTAAGCGAGCGCTTGATGCAGTTTTAGTCCGATTTTATTGTGCGGCAGTCTGAGTACAGCGGGATCGTTTTTTTGGTAGAGCAGCTCGAGTTTATTGTACTCCTGCAGGGCCTCTTCCGATTTTCCGGCGTTGAGCAGTTCGAGGGGAAAGCGGGGACCGAACTTCATTCTTATTGCCATGCTGGCAGCGGGGGTAAGTTGCGCGCGCAGGCGCTCTGCACGTTCATTGTTCAAAAATTCGCTTTTAAGAGGATCTGCAGTCTCGGCAATCAGTTTCAGCCGATCGGTCATCGGTAAGTTAGGTGTGTCTGTGGAAGGCTTCGAGCGTAGGGTTGTAGCCATCGAAGCGGGGGGAGCAGCCGACCGCGTTCGGCATCCTGTCCCGAGGGATAGTATGCTGATCGAAACTAGGCACACCGTCAGACGCAACGATGTGCCTAAAATACTCCGAATTCTGATTTGGCAGCGACGATATCCCGATTCTGGATCGAGGGAGGATCGGTTTATACTGCCCCACGATGAAATAGTCATGAATTCAACCTCAATAACGGGAGACACCCGCCTCTTCGGTCAGCAGAATGATGATTGCGATCTCTGTGGAAAATAATGCTCGCCTTGTATATTCTAACACAATTGCTCGTAGAGCGAACGTTATACATTAAGGAAGATATCAAATATCTCGCGACGCGCTGGTTACCGGTCATGTAGATAAAATCCACTCAAGGCAGCTTTCAGAAAGCGAGTCGGATGTGTCATAATCAACCTTATGTATTGCAAAATCAGGAGAAGGCTTGCTTGCATTTCGCACACCGCGAAATACTTGATTTTCGATTCCGCATACAATCCAGGAGAAATTATGAAGTTCCGGTTCGCTCGCACTGCGCCACTCGCGCTCTTATTTTTGATATCCGGCTCGACCCTCGGCGCGGCAGCACAGACGCCACCCGCCCCGATCCCACAACCACCGATGCCGACGAAACCCGCAGATCCGAAGCAGACGCCGCCGAAGGCCGAGGAGAAGAAACCTGCTCCGCCTAAACCAGGCACTCCGAAGCCTTACGCAGAAGTCGTTACAGCGGAAGCGAAGTCCGATCCCGGCGTATTCACCGTTCACCGCATCGATGAAAAGATTCTGTTCGAGATACCGGCGAAGATGCTGGACCGCGTTTTCCTGTGGTCGACGGAGATCGCTCAGCTTCCGACCGGTTTCGGATATGGTGGTACGGCAATCGGCGATCGCGTCGTACGCTGGACACGCCGCAATAACAAAGTCTATTTGCGCAGCGTCTCATTCGATGCGAGAGCCGAGGGCAAAGGCGCGATCAACCGCGCTCTGGAAGCTGCTTCGCTCGAACCGATAATTCTCGCTTTCGATGTCGAAGCCGAAGGCAAAGACAAATCCGCCGTGATCGACGTGACCCGCTTGCTGACCTCGGATGTCTCCGAATTCTCGGCGAGGCAGGCGCTCAACGGAACCGGTCTCGACCCTTCACGCTCCTATATCGACAAGGTCAAGTCTTTCCCATTGAATATCGAGACGCGCGTACTCCTCACCTTCGGGCTGTCGCCCGGTCGCGGTCTCAGCAGCGTCACCGCCCTGATTCACTATAGTATGGTGCTTCTGCCGGAAAAGCCAATGCAAGCACGGTATAAAGATTCGCGAGTCGGTTACTTCACCGAAAGTTTTATCGACTATGGGCGACCGGAAAACCGTGCCGTCCCGCAGGAGATAATCACCCGCTATCGTCTGGAGAAGAAAGATCCCAAAGCGGCGGTCTCGGAGCCGGTCAAGCCGATCGTGTACTACATCAGCCGCGAGGTTCCCGAAGTCTGGCATCCCTGGATCAAGAAGGCGATCGAAGACTGGCAACCCGCATTCGAAGGCGCAGGATTCAAGAATGCGATCATCTGCAAGGAAGCTCCAACGGTCGAACAAGACCCCGATTGGGACGCCGAAGATGTGCGCTATTCGGTCGTTCGCTGGGCGCCGCTGCCGATCGAAAATGCGATGGGACCACACGTGCACGATCCACGCAGCGGAGAGATTCTGTCGGCACATATCATCGTCTGGCACGATGTGCTGAAGCTGGCGCAGGAATGGTACTTCGTCCAGTGCTCGCCGCTCGATGTTCGCGCACAGAAACTCCCGCTCTCAGAGGCGCTGGTCGGCGAACTGATCGAATATATCATCGCGCACGAGGTCGGGCATACGCTCGGTCTGCGCCACAACCACAAGGCGTCCTCATTCTATACGGTCGCACAACTCCGTGATAAGGCATTTACCGACCAGTATGGTGACGAAGCCTCGATCATGGACTACGGGCGATTCAATTATGTCGCGCAGCCGGGAGACAACGCGCGCCTGATCCCACTCATCGGACCCTACGATAAGTTTGCGATCGAATGGGGATACGTTCCAATCGCTGGCGCGACGACACCCGATGCAGAGAAACACGAACTCGATATAATCGCCGGACGCCAACTGCTCAATCCGATGCTGCGCTTCGGAGGCGAAGACTTCAACGCTTCCGTCGATCCTACCGTACAGACCGAAGACCTCGGCTCCGATCCGATCGAAGCCACAACGTATGGTCTCAAAAATATCGCCCGCGTCGCCAAGCTTCTCGTTCCTGCGACGACTAAATATGGTGAAGACTATACCATGCTGGGTGAGATGTACAACGCGCTTTACGGACAGCGGCTTACGGAACTGTTCCATGTCGCCAAGCTCATTGGCGGCGTCGTACAGACCGACTATCACTCCGGTCGCGGGGACGTTGTGTTCCGGTCGGTGCCGAAAGAGAAGCAGGCGCAGGCGGTCAAATTCCTGATCGACAACGCGCTATCGACGCCGAAGGACGTTCTGTTGCCGGAAATACTCAATCGGATCGAGCCGCAGGGCGTTCAGGATCAGGTGCTCGGGGCGCAGCGTGCGATCGTCAACAGCATGCTCGGCGAGAATCGCGTTAAAAGAATGCTCGACCGCCAGGCGCTTGCTCCAGGTCAGTCGTACACCGTCTCGCAGATGGTGACCGATCTGCAGAACGGCGTCTGGAGCGAACTGAATATGCCTCTGCCGGTCGTCGATATCTATCGTAGAAACCTGCAGCGTGCTTATATTCAAGGCATCAAACCTCGTGTCCTCGGCGACTCCGCCACACAGACGGAACTGCGTCCCATCGCGCTCGGCGCACTTCGGTCGTTGATTGCACAGATCAACACAGCGCTTCCGAAGGTCAAAGATACCGATACCGCGCTGCATCTGCGCGACTGTCGTACTGAGATCGACCGAATCCTGAATCCGAAAATCTGAGCAAATCAACCCCGGTCCCCTACTTGGCAAGGAGGGGACCGGGGTTGTTAGCCGCTGGAGTATGTTTTCGGTTACTTGACGTTGACGAGCTCGACTTCGAAGATCAGCGTTGCGTTCGGTGGGATCACGCCGCCTGCGCCTCTTGCCCCGTAACCGAGCGCCGGGGGGATCGTCAGTTTGCGAATGCCACCGACTTTCATCGTCGCTACGCCCTCGTCCCACCCTTTGATAACGCGCCCCTGACCTAGTGGAAACTCGAAGGGTTGATTTCTATCCCGCGAACTATCGAACTTAGTGCCGTCCGTCAGCGTGCCAACATAGTGAACGACCGCCGTCTGCCCGGCAGCTGGCGAAACTCCCGTGCCTTCCTGGATATCCTCGTACTCCAAACCGCTTCCTGTAATCATCTGCTTGTTTTGCCTTCCTGAGCTTCGGTCATTTGAACCGTGCCTGCATTTACCAATCTGACTTTCGATCGAAACGGAACTAATCGTACAGCGATAGGTTCCCAGCTTTTCCACGTCGGAATTTATACCCTTTTTCGTGCAGGAATATGCCCTGTGTGTCAGAATAATTGTGCGAGAATAATATAGTTTGCCGGGGTCGAGGAAAATAGATTCAGCTCATGACACAAGCAGGTCAGAAAATAAGGCGGCCGGGTAAGTTGGCGCGGAGGCTGTGGCAATCGCTGCTGATTTTGTGTATCGCTGTGATCACGCTATTCCTCATCCGGAAAGTGCAGGAGATTCGGCGCTTTGCAGGATACGAGGAGGTTGTTCGGTCGGTGCAGAACGGTGACTTACGCCCAGACGCACAAGGCGATATTCGTCTGCCATCAGGTTGGCGAGGGCTGACCGAAAATGGACATGTCTACCAATACAAAGACAAGACTTCCGGTCTGGTCCTGCTCTTTCCAACCGACGTTGATTCTTTTCAGGTGGACTGGGGGGACGGGAAGGTTACAGACCAACGCCAGATCGCAGGCTATATCTACTGTTCAGGGCCGCCACCTGAAAATGGTGGATTCTCCTTCGCAGACATGGAAGGTGTACAAGTTATGGAACAGGGAGGACTACCTCCACACTGGCTGTACGCAGAGCCATTCTATTCATGGTGAGCACCCTTCGATCGCGTGCTCAAGAAATTAGACCACTTATTCGATCCGGGATTTTTCCAGTACCGCGCTCCATATGGCATTCCATCTGTCTTGACCAAAGCCGCAATCGGAGGCAGCAATCCGATCTATAGGTAGAAGTAGTTAAAATTTGCTGGAAGCCAGCTGTTGAACGAGCCAGGGTACCGACCGTTCACCATGCCATCGGTGCTCTCCGGTGAAAACGTCGTGCTGAAGATCGCCGCCGAGCAGATCGAACACACGCTCCGCAATTGCGATTTGGGAGCGCACATTTTCTACCCCGCTCGCCCCGTTCAGTGGATCGTCGCTCCCGGTCTCGACGAACAGGCCGCGTGGAGCGATCAAGGCGCCAATATCGCCGAGATCGAACGACTCCCACAAGCCTGGAACAAGATTGCAGTCGCAGTTGCCATTGAGCACCTGATGCGATTCGCGGACGCCATAAAAATAGCCGCTGACGACGGAGGCGCGTACACGGTCATCAAGCGCGGCGAGATCGAGGGTTTGTAGCCCGCCGCCGGACAGTCCAGCGCACCCGATAAGGGTGGGGACAATGCGCTCGTCCATGACCAAAAAGTCCAGCAGACGCATCAGATCCCACGTCCACATGCCCTGCACTGTCATGCCGATAGGCGCGCCTGCGAGGGTCAAATTGTGGCAGGAGCTGTCAAGGAATTGCGCCGCGTTTTGCTTTGCAGGCTCGCGGCGTTCGCCGAAACCGCGCGCATCCGGGCAGGCGGCAATACACCCTGATCGTGCAAACTGAACTCCGTAGTCATACCTGTACTGGTCAATTATATCGGCGACTCCAGGCACATCCCGACGCCCGACCACTGGCAGTCTACCTGGAGACCCGTGTCCGTGTGTGCAGATCACAAGTGGTGCGGGAGCTGTCAATCCTTCCGGAATCAGCAGAGAGAATGGCATCCAGACGTCCTCTTCGGTGCGAATCAGCCACTCCTCGCGTCTCACTCCATCTGCAAGCACTGTTCCGCGGAGCACTCCATCTGGAGAACAGCGCGTAAAACGATCGAGACCGAGGAGCGATGAAAAACTTTGCCGTGCTGTCCTTTGCCAGTCCAGTGCTCCAGCAGCCGTTGCGCCGTCAAATCCCGCGCGTCGACTGTGCAGCTTGAATTGCCTTGCCATCGCCGCTTCGCTCGTCCAGAACTGCGGAGCCGAACTGTTCTGTGCCGTGCCTGACATCATTTTCCGCCTTTCGTGTTGCTGAATGCTGGTTTTTCTGGTATCGCAGGCGAAGCGTGCCGAGATCGATGCAGCAGGGAAAGTGTGAGCAGCAGCCCGATCCCAATCACGAGTCGCCGAACATTTTGCTGACCGAGGCGGCGCGCAGTCCCCGCTCCCGCATAGCCCCCTATGATCGCGCCGGCCGCCATCAACGCGGCGATTCTCCAGTCGACCAGATGCTTTGCGATGAAGATCAATGCCGCGATACCGTTGATACCCAGCGTGTAGATGCTCTTGATACCGTTCATCTGATGGATATTGCGGAAGCCGAGAAAGCCGAGCGTCGCGAGCGTCAGTATGCCGATACCGGCGCCGAAATAGCCTCCGTAGACAGCGATCCCGAGCGAGAGAAGCACAATTGAAGGTGTGAAGCGATGGAAGGCTGGGACATCGTCTGTTATAGGTTCTGCGACTTGAGTGACAGGAGCAGCAGACTCACTGGCTAGTATGCCCTCAGACGGAGTGGGTTGTCCTTGTTGAGAAGTGTCTTGTTGTGATTCCACCCGTTTTTTCTGCCAACGCGCGATCGGTTCCTGCGCCATGAAAAGGAGTGTCGCAAGCAGAACGAGGAACGGAACAATACGATCGAACACGGTGGAGGGCGTAAGCAGCAGCAGAACGGCGCCGACGATCCCGCCTGCGATACCGAGAAGCGTGAGCGGCACGACCGCGGCACGTGTCTGTCCGATCTCTCTGCGGTAGCCCCACAGACTGCTGACCTGACCTGGCCAGAGCGCGACGGTACTGGTGGCATTGGCGACGATGGCGGGCTGACCGAGCGCGAGCAGCGCAGGAAAGGTGAGGAGTGTGCCTCCGCCCGCCACCGAGTTGACTGCGCCCGCCAGCGCCGCCGCTCCGAAAAGTATCCAGCCTTCTTGACCTGTCATAGACCACTTTTCGACGAAGCATCAGCCGAGTCCTGCGGCAATTCCCCAAGTTGTTGAAGGGAATGGCTTGACTACGATAGATTTTGCCAGTCTACGCAGCTTCGACTGCTCGTCGGGCAGCTGGCGTACGAGTCAGGTCGGCTACGCCGACGAGAACTACATAGCGCAGGTAGAAATCCGCATCTGCACCGTTTCGAGACCGCTTTACGTCCCCATGCAGTGCGGCCAGCATCTGTTTGCGTGCCTCTGTATGTCGGCCAGCGATGTCGTGTGGAAGCGACGACTGATCGATTTCGATTGCCGCCTGTTGGGTTTCTGCCTTCCCGTATAGCTTGAAGACAGTGCCGGACAGATTTCCGTAGTGAGGGAAATATAGTCCTGCACGTGCATCGGCAGTTGTCTGCGCTCTCGCAACAATTCGCACCGAATCGCCCTCTTTCAATCTGAGCATCGAAAAGCCTCCTGACAGCGATGAAATTGTATTCACACTAGATAACCGATCTGAAAACGTGTGTACAGTAGATGTAAATAGGTATTTTTACGTCTACTATTATACCTCATAATTCTATCGCATTCAAACAAATAAACTATCGATTCATCCTGCCTTCCGTTTCGAGCTTACAGGCAGAATATCTGTCTTTGCTCCCCCTCTCCCGAACCTTCGGGAGAGGGGATGAGGGTAAATAGTTTCCGATTAATCTAGTCAGGGCAATCTTAAGCATTGGTAGATAAATCCTGTTTGAAGGTGAAATAGAGCGTCTGTAAAGGCATTGAGTATTCAGCCTTCGAAGGAGCGATGCTTGCCGCGTATCCCCAAACTCTCATCGATTGTGAGGCGTGCACCGACTAAACCCAACATTCAAGCAGGAATATTGCTGCGAAAATGACAACTGTGAAATCGTACCAGGTAACGGGTCGGCTGCCATTCATAATGCTTTGTGTGAAGCGCCATAGTTAGCGAGGAAACGATGCGTATCAAACCAAATCTATTCTTTTTATCTTTTTCTACTGAGTCTATTTTGACTCGGGTCTTGCTCGTGGTGCTTGTAGGAGTGACAACAACGACTCCGGGGCGATCCGCTTCCGCGCAGCCTCCTTCTCCTGGCAAACCGACTGCAATAAGCAAGATCAAAGCGATTGCTAAGGTAACGACTAAAGACGTCACGACCAGGGCAGCGAAACCCGCCGCAAAGAGTGCATCAGAAGAAGTAGTAAAAAAAGGGAGCGAGAAATTCGACTCCGATCACCAGCCGATATATACCGTGCCTCCGGTGATAACTGCGCTTGCGTATTCACCCGACGGAAGTACTCTGGCGGTCTCGGGCTATCATGAGATAGTTCTGCATCATGCCGACGGAGCCGGGATCGTGGCACGGCTCATCGGACAAGCCGAGAAAATACTGTCGATCGTCTATACGCTCGATGGAAAAATGCTTGCCGCAGTCGGCGGTAGTCCTGCTCGATTTGGCGAGATACAGTTCTGGGATACGGCAACCAACAAAATGGTCAACTCCCTTCAGCCATCCACCGATACGCTGTTCGGCGCATCGTTTTCGCCCGATGGAAAAGAGCTTGCGTTCGGAGCGACCGACAATGCGGCGCGCGTCGTCACCGTGCCCGATGGCAAGCCGGTGATGAAGCTAGACAGTCACGGAGACTGGGTATTCGCCACGGCATTCACGATGGACGGCAAGCATATCTTGAGCACCGGGCGTGATCAGGCGGTCAAGCTGACACTGGTCGAGGGAGGCTCGTTCATCGACGATATCAATACGCACACCTCCGCCTATCGCTGTCTCGCACGAAGCCCTAAAGCCGATCAGGTCATCTGTGCGGGAGACGACGGAGTGCCTCGTCTGTACAAAGTGTTTCGAACTGAAGCGCGTACGATGAATCAGGAAGATCACAATCTACTGCACGAGTATGAGCGACAGACAGGCGTCGCAACAACGATCGCGTTTAGCCCGGATGCAATGCTCTTCGCGGTGGGTGCAGAGAGTGGATTGGTGCAGGTCTATACGATAGCGGAAGGCAGAAAAGTCGCTACGCTGCGGGGACATCAGGGTGTAGTCTATGCCGTCACGTTTGCGCCGAACGGCAAACAGCTCGCTGCCGGGGGGTTCGATGGCAAAGTGCGCCTTTACGATATCCCGTCCGGCAAACTCGTAAAAGAGTTTGTACCCGTTCCATTACAAACGAAGCTGCAAACGAAAGCGGTTAAGGCGGGCACACAGGACAACTCGGGGTCGTGCTGCGATCCCCCCAAGTGAAGGAGTTTCACTAAAATACAACTGACTGGTGAAGTGGATGATAGCCGTATCGAGCGCAAAATCGTGGGTCGGGTTCGTAATACAATCATGCAAAACCGATTTTCAATCCAGGTTCCAGAGGAAACAGAAGAGTCGCACGCGTCTGTCAGTTTGCCAGCGCGAAAAAAAGTAGTTCTCACGACAACCGTCGATACTGGTAGCGAAGTGGAACAGCACTGTACGACTACCCTACAGAGCCATTCGCCTGTCCTCAGGGAAGAAATCGTCACGGATACCACATCCCCGCGACAGAATACCTCACTTAGATCCAGACTGAGCGGCGCGGCATCGGCAGCATTTCGGCTGGCGCTTTCGCTGTTTGTCGTGCGGGTCTTTGCGCATCATCCCATCGTAAATGTGTGTGGCGGTATTCTGTTGTTCGGGGCGGTGACTTTCGTTACGCGGTGGGTGAATACCCGGACGAAGCTGTCGCCGGAATTGCAGCAGCGAGCGGATGAGGGAGACCTGAACTCACTTGGCGGGCTGATAGAGTCTTTGGACGCGTCACTGCTGACGACCGATGAGCGCAGCCGACTCCGCACCCTAACCCCCTTGCTGCGAAAACTGACAGAGGGAGATACCCACCGAATCGATTCAGTGCAGCAGAGCATTCTGCTGAGGTGGATGCGCAAGAACACAATTTCGGCAGATGAAGCAACTAATCAGTGTTTGCTCGCGACGCTGGATGTGCTGGGGCGGTGGGGGGATGCGAATGCGCTGCCTACGGTGCGTAAACTGGCGACTATGGACGCGCACACGGGGGAGCAACAGCGATTACGCGCTTCTGCTCTCGCCTGTCTGCCGATCCTGGAAGCTCGCGTGAAGCGCCTGCAAAGCAGTAGTCTATTGCTTCGGGCTTCTGCGGCGTCCGATGCGGGCGATATGCTTTTGCGTGCGGCGGTCTCTGAACCACAAACAGACTCAGATCAGTTGCTTCGCGCAGCATCCACTGCCACCAAACTCTATTAGCGCTTTCCCGCTCGGTAGCAGGCAAAGTGGTAAAGTGATGTGTCGACGTAACTATTCACACTCACCTCCAACCTCCTTTCTCGAAACTTCGGGAAGAGGGAACGAAGGCAGATATCATGCCGGTAAGTGCGAAACTGAAGCCAGGGTAAATAGTTGCATGTAGACTATAGTAAAGCAAGAGGAGTGCAACGGTATGGGCTGGATGCTGTTTCGATTCGTATGGATAGCTGTCGGCACACTGGCCGTGCTCGCGGTGCTGATTCAAGTGCGCCGCAATGCCCAGCGACTCGACAAGAAGATCAAGGAGTTCAAAGCCGAGCAGGAAAACCTACAGAATACGCCAGGTCCGATCAACCCGTATGCCGCGATGGCGGAACTGTATAATCACGACGAGAATTCACGTGCGCCAGAAAAGTCGAATCCACTGCCCAATTCCAGCGCGCCGTCACAGTCACGTTACACTTCGTCCCGTCGATAGTGTCGGGCGTGTGTAATCGCTCGAAATCCTCGAATAATGCGAGCGCGAGCATTTCAGCGGCGGCTGTCACCTGCAATCTCCGCATAGAGCGCCTCGACCTGATTGACCATCACACTTGCGGAAAAGCGAGATATGGCGCGATTCCGTGCCGCGTTTCCCATTCTTTCCCGGGCGGCTGTGTCTGAAAGTAGCCGCATCACTGCCTCAGCGAGGGCGTCCGCACTCCGTTCGATTAGCAGGCCAGTTTCGCCCTGCACGATCAATTCGGGATTGCCACCAATATGTGTTGCGATCACAGGCTTGCCCATCGCCATAGACTCGATGATTGCCATACTACACGCCTCATAGCGTGACGGCAGAGTTACCATATCGACGGCGGACATCAGCCGCTGCACATCATCGCGCCCTCCGGTAAAGTGCAGGTGATCTGCGGGACAGTTCTTGCCAGCAATTGTAATGAGGTCGTGCTGTACCAGTGGATCGATTGGGCCGACGAATAGAAAGTGGGCACGCGGATAGGCGGCAACGATGCGACCGGCCGCTTCTGCCAGGAGACGGGGTCCCTTGAATTCTTCCATGCGCGCGAAAAGTCCGATCAACTGCGCGTCCGGTGGAAGATTCAGCTCGACTCGTACCGATTGCTGCGCGAGCCGTCCCGCAATTATCGGCGCGTCGTCCACCCTGCGAATCTGCGCTCGCTCGCGAAGCATCGACCGCCGTCCGCTTCCAGCGAGTTCGTGTGCGGCGACAGGCATTTCTGGAGTCGAGACATGCACCGGTTCGGGCAATGCATCCTTGGATTTATCGCCATCCTTGAGGAAGAAGTCAGTGCCGTTGTGGATCGTGCGCACTCGTTCGGAGGGAATGCCCTGTCCGATAAGCGCTTCGCGCAAACATTCAGCGACCGTGATGATCCGATTGGCACGTCTCGAAAATAGGCGGCGGTAGACAAAATCATGGGTTAGAACGTGGACGGAGGAGACA
Organism: Chthonomonadales bacterium; assembly: GCA_038216735.1. GTDB lineage: Bacteria > Armatimonadota > Chthonomonadetes > Chthonomonadales > Chthonomonadaceae > JBBQPY01. Next base: position 7,310 of record JBBQPY010000076.1, on the reverse strand, counting down.
ACCGGGCGGCGTGTGATCTGCTCTGTCAGCAGCGCGAAATAGGTCGCGCGTGTCAAGTGGGAATGGATGAGGTCGATTTTGCGATCATTGATCAAACGTGGAAGCTCACTGTAAAGCCTCATGGAGCGCAGACCTTTGAGTTCGACCTCGATTACAGGAACTTCAACGGCGCGAAGCTGCTCTGGCAGCCAGTCGCCATGCGGACAGATAGTAGTGACCTGATGCCCACGCTGACGAAGCAGATCGGACAATAGAACGACATGGCGTTCGACGCCTCCTGTTCGCGCAGCAGAAACGATTTGCAGAATATTCATACGGGCAGCGATCGAACACACCGAAATTAACCTGAAAGCATGGGTCGGAGTGTGAGCTATCCTTTCTTCGAACTAACATCTCTTCGAACTAATCACTCTTCGAACCAACAAGGAACCGATCTCAGGACTAGACATCGGCAGATCGTCTCTGTTGGACGACAAAATACCGACGGGCAGATGGGCGCTAGCTCGAACGCGACGTTTCGAGGCTGACGACCCGAATGTTAATAATAGCATTATGGTTCGGATTTTGCAAGTCTTGACAGCACGCGGGGAATGACATACAACTCCAGCGGTGGCTGCCATTGACGCCTGAATACCAACGCCTGTATAATGCCTACGGAAGTGCACGTGACATTCGACACTGGCTTCCACACAAGGTATGTATCGAATTGAGACACGGTGATTTGTTCTATCATGCGAGGGATGCAGGCACGGACAGATAGCGGGCTAGCTAGAGGATAGGCGAGCGACGATGAAATACCTGACGCAGATACTCAATAAAAAGGTCGTTTCGCAGGATGGATCCGTGATCGGCAGAATTGTCGATGCTGTCGCCACACCGGGCGGACGACTGCCCGAGCTCGACGCACTGATCCTTCGGACGGCGAATGGCGAACTCTGTCTACCCTACAGCGCGTTTACGTTCGAGACCGATCCAGGTGGCGCGAAGGGCACGGGTATTATCCCAGGCGATATTCGGCTCCGTATGCCTATCAGCGAAATTACGCCGTATCAGCCCAAAGACGACGATTTGCGCCTGCGTCGAGACATCCTCGATAAGCAGATCGTCGATATCGGCGACTATCGGGTCGTACGCGTGAGCGATGTGCGGCTCGCGCAGACCGGCGACCGATATACACTGGTCGGAGTCGATGCAAGCTTTCGCGCTACGCTACGGCGCCTGGGCGCGATCAGCAAGCCGCTCGAAGCCGCAGCTAAATATTTGCACCGGCCGTTGCGCTCCAATCTGATCGCGTGGGACGACGTGCAAACCCTCGAACCGGGCTCTGCAGGCGGGCGTATCCGACTCAAGGTCTCGCACGACAAGATCGCCCGTCTGCACCCCGCTGACATCGCTGATATCGTCGAGCAGCTCAGCCCGCAACAGGGCGCGGAGGTGATCGAACATCTCGACACCGAGACGGCGGCCGATGCGATGGCAGAGGCAGAACCCGACGTTCAGGTGCAGATCATGCAGCAGCTCGACGATGAGACTCGCTCCGATATTATCGAAGAGATGGAGCCCGACGAAGCCGCAGACCTGCTTGAAGACCTGCCCAATCATCTTTCGGATGACCTGCTCGATCAGATGGAACCGGAGGACGCGCAGGATGTCAAAGACCTGATGGCGTATGATGAAGATACGGCGGGCGGGCTGATGACGACCGAATTCGTCGCGATCCGCGCCAACCTCACCTGTCAGCAGACAATCGACCATCTACGCGAACTCGCGCCGAAAGCAGAGTCGATCTACTATGTTTATGTTACCGACGAGGAGGCTCGCCTCGTCGGCATACTGAGCCTGCGGGATCTGGTGATTTCGCCGCCGCAGACACCCGTTCGCAGCATTATGGTCGGCAATGTGATCCACGTTTATGATGAAGACCATGCCGATCAGGTCGCACAGGTGATCGGACGCTATAATCTGCTCGCGGTGCCGGTAGTCGATCCAGACGAGCGCTTGCTCGGAATCATCACCGTGGATGATACGCTTGAGAGGCTGCTGCCGCCGGAACGCAGACGTCGGCTCCCGCACCCGGCGCTGACCGCCGGCGACGATGAGTGAGTCTCGATTCAACGATTTACCCTCACGCCCTCTTCCAAAGCTCCGTGAAGAGGGAGAGTAAATGCACCAGCCCCATGTTAAAAGCTAAAGTGAAACTGTTACAAAATCACAATTCGTAACTGTACACTGTCACTCCAACCCCCTCTCACAAAGCTTAGGGAGAGGGGGAGGGAATGCAGTTAGTCTGCCTGTCAGTGCGAAACTGAAGGCAGGGTGAATCTGTTACAAAATCATAATTCTTTTGAGAGGATCATAATTTTATGGCAACACAGACAACCGTACCCGGCGCCGGATTGCTATCGGAGGCGCAAAAAACAGAGTTTCACGAACGCGGCTTTCTGCACTACGGGCGCGTGATGTCTGAGGCGCAGACTAATGCACTACGCGAACGAATGTTCGAAGTGATCGAAGGACGCTCCAAAGGTAAAGCCGAATCGGTCGGCGGTTGGGGCGACAAACGCAAGGTGATCCAGATCGTCAACATCTGGGAGGCGGACGACCTGTTCCGCGCTCATCTATACAACCCGACTATTACTCGGATCGTTTCTGAATTGATGGACTCCGACACGGTACGCGTCTGGCACGATCAGGTGCAGTTCAAGCCGCCATTGATCGGCGGACCGACCGACTGGCATCAGGATCATCCGTACTGGCCGATCATACAGCCTGCCGATTTGATCAGCGCCTGGGTCGCGCTCGAGGATGCCGATGTCGAGAACGGATGTATGTGGATGACACCAGGCAGTCATAAGTGGGGCGCCTACAATAATGGGACGCTCGGTACCGATCCAGAAACTTTTTCGCCGATACCCGATCTATCTCTGCTGCCGCCAGAAGCGAATAGAGACATAGTCGCCTGCCCTGTCAAAAAAGGTGAAGTGATGTTCCACCATTGCCTCACCTGGCATGGCAGCCCACCCAACGACAGCGACCGTGGCCGTCCTGCGATCGCAGTCCACTATATGCCGGGCTACACACGTTACGAACCGAGTGAGAAGACTCATATGGTCGAACACAATATCGAGGTGGCTGCGGGCGAACCGCTCGCCGGCAAGCATTTCCCGACAGTTTATGAGCACGGACCATTAACGCCCGAAGACTGAGAATTCACGCGAGTTGAATTGCGCCGAATAGTCCTATCATCAGCAGTATCTTTGAGGCTGCCCCGTCGATTGCGCGTTGACGGGGCAGCCACTTTTCAACTATAATACATCTGTTACCTATTTCGATTTCACTTGATTTATTGTCACTTGCGGCTGACGCTTGTCGTCTGTGGGCTGTTGGTGCGGAGGTATGCCGTTGGCTTCAACGAATGTGGACAAAGAGCTCGAAACGCTCATACGCGCGCGCTATCCGATTATCTATATCGTCTCATGGGAAGAGCAGCGAGTCGAAGAGGCGCTGCGCAAAATGTCGACCGAGCGCGGTAAAAAAATATTTTTCTGGACAGTCACGCAGGGCATGGTTCAAAACCCCGCGCACCGCGACAATGCCACCCGCGATCCGATTGCCGCCCTCGATGCCGTGATCGATTCCCGGGAACAGGCGCTTTTTGTGCTGAAGGACTATCACGCCTTCATCAGCGATGTAACGGTTACCCGCCGCTTGCGCGACCTGACTTCGGCACTCAAAACGAGCTATAAAACGCTGGTGATTCTCGCGCCGGTGCTCAAACTGCCGAGCGAGCTGGAAAAAGAGATCGCCGTCGTCGATTATGGTCTGCCCGACCATGACGACCTCGATGTGATCCTCGAAAAAGTGATGCAGGCGATCAAAGACAACCCGCAGATCGATTCGAATCTGGGTGAACTCGAGCGCGATCAGGTGCTCAAAGCGGCGCAGGGTCTCACCGCGAACGAGGCGGAGAACGTTTTTGCCAAGTCCCTGATCGAAAAGCATAAGTTCGATGTCGACGTGATTCTCGGCGAAAAAGAGCAGATCATTCGCAAGTCCGGCATTCTCGAATACTATCCCTTTAGCGAAGAGCTGAAGGACGTCGGCGGTCTCGATCTGCTGAAAGACTGGATGGAGAAGCGCACGGTCGCGTTCACGGAGAAAGCGCGCGACTTCGGTCTGCCCTCTCCACGTGGTGTGCTGCTGCTTGGCGTACAGGGCTGCGGCAAGAGTCTTTCGGCGAAAGCGATCGGGTCACTATGGCGTCTGCCACTGCTGCGTCTCGATGTCGGGCGGATTTTCGGGGGTATCGTCGGCCAGTCCGAAGAGAATATGCGTAAGGCAATCCGTGTCGCCGAGTCGGTGGCGCCGTGCATTCTGTGGGTCGATGAACTCGAGAAGGGTTTTTCCGGTACACAGAGTTCAGGGCAGTCGGATGGCGGCACGACGAGCCGGGTCTTCGGCACCTTCCTGACGTGGATGCAGGATAAAAAGGCGCCTGCGTTCGTCGTTGCCACCTCGAATGATGTGACCTCACTGCCGCCGGAACTACTGCGAAAAGGTCGTTTCGACGAGATTTTCTTTATCGATCTGCCCGCTCAGGAAGAGCGGATGCAGATTTTTAAAATCCATCTCAAGAAGCGCAAGCGTGATCCGGTGAACTTCGATCTGGATCGTCTGGCGAGCGTTACTCCTGGATTTTCCGGCGCAGAAATCGAAGCGGTCGTAGTGGATGCGCTTTACGACGCCTTCGACGACACGAAGGAGCTGACAACCGAATCGATCGTCAAGGCGGCGGCGCAGACGGTTCCGCTGTCGATGACGATGCGGGAGCGCATCGAGGACCTGCGGGAGTGGGCGACGACCCGTGCTCGTGACGCTTCGAGCGCACAGTCGGAGAGCATGACCGACATCGCCGAGCAGTTGATGGTGGCCAAAGCGGAAGCGAATATGCCGATGCCAGCACTGATTCCGGATGAAGAGTTTGAATATGATCAAGAGCAGACTGTAGTGCCGGAGGATACCGCCGACGATCTCTATACGCCGCCCCATATCTGAAACGGGGCCTGAATTCGGATCGGCTTTTGCTGCATTAGAGGATGCCATGACCGCAGAAACAATCGAACGCTATTATACTTCCGAGGAGTACCTCGAACTGGAAGACAAAGCCGATTTCAAGAGCGAGTACTATGATGGGCGGATCTATGCGATGTCGGGCGCGACTCGCTCTCACAATATTATTGCAGGTAACGTTTTCCGCAGAATAGGCAACCAACTCGAAGCCCGTCCCTGTGAGGCTTATACAGGCGATATGCGCGTGCTGATTTCGGACACGGGACTGTACACCTATCCGGATATCGCAGTCGTTTGTGGAGAGCCACAGTTCACCAACTCGCAGCAGACGACACTCCGCAATCCTATATTTCTTGTTGAAGTGCTTTCGCCCTCCACAGAATCATATGATCGAGGTACCAAATTCGCGATGTATCGTCGACTTCCCTCCTTGCAGACTTATGTGTTGATCTCGCAGGATACGCCGCGCATCGAACGTTATGACCGGCAGGGCGAAAACTGGCTGCTGACTGAAGCTGTTGGGCTCGAAGCTACGCTTTCACTACCTTCGATCGACTGTACGCTTTCCTTGCGTGACGCCTACGACCGTATAGATTTCGCCGCCACAGTCAAGCCGCTTCATGAACAAGAAAATAGTACACCGATATAGAGAATAAAGGAGGTGAATCCATGGCTGATAAAGATGGTTTGGAGGGTTGCAGAGAGGGTTATATCGCGGGCATCGTCAACCTCAATCAGGTGCTGATCGCCAATTTGGCAACGGCGAAGACTGACGAGCAGAAACAGGCGGCAATCGATAAGTTCAAGAAAGGTGTCCAGCTCTGCAAAGACGCCCGGCAGATATGTGAGAGTTCGTTCAGCTAGCGAGTCTGCTGGCAGGTCGTTTCTGCCAGCCCTTCAATTCGCTCTTGTGCGTTACACTGCTTTTCCCGACGTTGAACTATGAGCAGCCCGATTCGTCGTATTGGATGTCGAGAAGGATGTCGGGCGTCCTGTTGCAGGCAGATTCGCAATGACTAGAGGCACAGCATGGAGCAGAAAACGACTCGCAGGCGCATCGTAGGCAAGCGTGAGTACATCAAGATACATAGCCGTCGGGGTGGACTGAACATGTCCATTCTGTTCTTTGGAGTGCTACTCGTTTATCCCGCAATTATCACCTTATGCTTACTTATTGCTCTAGTATTCATCTTTGCCAACTTGTTTATTCCGATCGAAGGTTTTGCCGTTAATTTTGGCGGATTCCTGTTAGTTGCGGCTTTAGCGCTCGCATCAGGCTCGCTAACAGTTATCATTTATAGATTGCTTATTGCCAGTATCAAGAAAACAAAAGCAGCCGAGCTTGAAAAGATAGTGTTGCTTACCCGCGCCAATGCTGCGGAAATACCCGTTGCCGACAGCCTGGTACGCGCCAGCGACAAGCCTGCCGAACAACAGCAAGCGGTACTACTCCGCGCCGTTACCGAGACGCAGGAGACACCACCCGAGCAGTTGCTGCGACCTGTGCACAGCGCACCTTGAAAACGAGCGTTTCCGCCACTTCGACAAGTTACAAAACCATGCTAATGAGGAAGAGCTTTCGAACACAAATCACAACATGGCTGAGCGCTGCCAGCAGCAAGGTTTCTGAACACTCTGATGATTCGCTGGCCGACGAACAACGTCTATAGGCGCGAAAAGACGTTAGGATGATCGGGAGAGCTAAGCTATTGTTAGGCATAGCTTTGAGTAATTTAGGTTTGCTTCTGCTGCTAGCTTTGCTGCTAGTTCGTTGGATGCTGTTAAATTTGCCGAGTTCTTCATCTTATGAAGCCGTCCATGAAATGACTTTGCCCAGGCTGGCTGTATTGTTGGGAGGCGTGGGGATATCAATGGGCTTCAGCGGACTTATTATCATACATTCCGTGTTGCTTAGTCATCAGCTTAAAGTTCTACAAGAACCGAATGTCGCTGGCATCAACATACTTGTCATGGGGGTCAATCGCTTTCGTAGTTCACTAAAACTACAGAAACTTCCAATGATCCCAATGAAAATCACCGTAGATGCGCGAAATGCACTGCTCCGCGTGCTGCCCGATCTGCAAAGCGCAGATGCCGACATTGACCTGCCCCCTTTGTGAGGAGCGAAAAATGAGTTAGTCCTCGCCTGTCTGATTGGTCGTTTGCTCGGCTGCAAACACCAACAGCATCTGCCCACTGTCGTCTTCCTGCGGGTTCATTTGCCACTCGTGCTTGAACTC
>JBBQPY010000075.1:0-23637 GCA_038216735.1 Chthonomonadales bacterium | reverse complement strand
AGCGAGCACTGGGGGGAGTAGTACGCCTAACCGATGAGTATGCAACGCAAAGCTTTTCCCAAGAGGGCGAAGACCTTGTAATTGATCGACTATTAGAATTACCTGCCGATCGGCAGACCGGATTTTATGTGGATGTTGGCGCACATCATCCGAAGCGATGCTCCAATACATATCGATTTTATTGTAGAGGGTGGCAGGGGATCAATATTGATCCACGCCCCGGTGTCAAGGTGCTTTTTGACCGCGATCGCCCTCGGGACATCAATATAGAACTTGCCATCGCAGAAGCAACTGGCGAACTCACTTATTATGAGTTTAATGAGCCATTATTGAATGGTTTCGATCGCGACCTCGCGCATAGTCGCTTGGTTGACCCGGCCTGCAAACTTACTGGATCTCGTCAACTTGCCGTTCAGCCTTTGAGTGAAGTTCTCTCAGATAATATGCTACCTGAGCAAGAAATTGATTTTATGACGGTTGATGTTGAGGGCTTCGATCTTCAAGTTTTGCGTTCAAACGATTGGACCAAATTTCGTCCTCGTCTGCTCCTTGCTGAGGATGCTTCAGTGGTAACATTGGACGAGGCATTGACCTCCCCATTATGCTTATACCTGACGACAGTTGGCTATACGATAATAGCCAAATCTGCTTTAACTCTATTCTTTGTGGCTGACGGTCACCTCACACGGACGCCGACAGGACATAAAGTAAGTTAAACACCAATGTTCATAAATATATCAATTATCATTTGTACTCGGGATCGTTCTGCCAATTTAGAGCAAACAATGATCGCGCTATCTAACTTGATAGTTCCATCAGAATTTGACGTTGAGTTGCTCATTGTCGATAATGGTTCCACAGATGAGACACAAGCCCTCCTCTCAAACTATAATTCGCAGATCGGCGAATTGTCCCTTGTAATACTTACCGAACCGCAAAAGGGGAAGAGCCGTGCACTCAACAGAGCACTTGCGGTTGCGACGGGGGAGATAATATTATTTACAGACGACGACGTTTTGCCTCCCGCTAATTGGATCTCTGGTATGTGTGAATCAATTTTGGAAGGCGATGCCGATGCCGTAGCTGGAGGCTTGAGGTTGGGGCTGCAGATGGATGTAAAAGGAGTAGGAGAGGCTCAGCGATCTTGGCTTGCGACGACTGAGTATTGCCAACGGACAGGCGATCCGCCTTTGATTGGCGCGAACATGGCGATCTCAAGACGGGTGCTGTCTGCGGTGCCTTGGTTCGACCCAGAAGTTGGTCCAGGCGCTATAGGTCATGCCGAAGATACGCTGTTCTGGCTCCAGGTTCGCGCCGCCGGATTTCGTATTTTGGCAAGGTATGATGTGATCGCCGAGCATAACCCTGACCCTTTACGGGCATATCGTTCTGCGATGGCGCAACTCGCAAAGAAACGTGGTGAGTTTGCTGCATATGTAGATTATCACTGGAATGGAATCCGGCGCAGACACCCCTATGCCGCAGTCTGCCACAGTGCCGCCCGACTGTGGTATACACGACTGGCACGGCTGCCTCAATGGATTTCCTCACCGGTTATGGAGATGTGGGAAATGGAACTGCTGGAAGAGTTTCATTTTCGCTGTCACTTATTGGTTGAACGACGCAGACCAGCGAATTACGATCGGAATGGGCTTGTCAAGCGGGCGGGAGTGTTACCGGTCAAGCCTCACCCATCGTCTGGCGATTTACCATATATTGATAAATCGGAGTGACTGTACGATGACCTTTAAAAACATATATGCTGGGCTTCGCGGACGGCTCCGCTTTTATAAGCACCACTCCTCTTATGAGTTGATGTGGGGCCGAGTGTACTTCTCACAATACGGCGAAGATGTCTTTCTGCTCGAATATTTTCAAGGACAGCAGAACGGCTTCTATGTGGACGTTGGTGCTTATCATCCTGTCATGTATTCAAATACCTACTCTTTGTATCGCGGAGGCTGGCGAGGGATCAATATCGAGCCGGATCCTGTCAAGCGAGCGCTCTTCCAGAAGTTTCGCCCTCAAGATAGAACACTATCACTGGCGATTTCTGATACGGAAGGAACCGCTACTTTTGCAATGGGTGAAGAATTATCGGGGATTGTAGACGACAATTACTTTCACCAAGTTCATCTTGGGACGATGCAACGCATTCAGGTCCAGACGAAACCACTAAGGGATGTCCTTGATCAGCATATTCGACCGATAGGGAGATGCCTCGATGTCCTCTCTGTGGATTGCGAGGGACATGATGAAGTGGTGCTCGGATCAAATAACTGGGATAAGTATCGACCGTTAATCGTCCTCTGCGAAGCTTTCGATACCTCTGGCGCACATCGCTTAGAAGTGCTTCTGACGCAGCAATCATATCGAAGAATTGCCACCTGCGGGCCAACGCTGATCTTTGAAGATCTCCTTGACCGTCCAAATCGGCCGCGTCCATATCATTAAGACTTCATGAGGAATAGCAGTAATGCGAGTCTTGCTTATCAGCCCTTTGCGCAGCCTTGACCCCCCTTGTGGTGACATCACATATACTGAGACCCTTTTAGCAAATCCGCCCAAAGGTGTCATCTATGAAACATATGCTGAGGCGCTTCGGAGAGGAACACTAATCGAGCATGGAAGACGAGAGCGCTTCTGGAGGGAGCCATTACTGACCTCATGCAACACAATGATAAACCTGCTTCGAAGGTCGAAGCATTTATTTTGGGAACCATTCCGCTTTTTTTCTGTTATGCCTGACGAATACGACCTCATCCATCTGCATGTCTATAATGCCCGATTTTTGTCGATCGACTGTCCGCTGATTATCAGCAGCGGCGCGCCACAGAAGGATTTATATCTTGATAGGAGACATTATAGTCCGGGTCGTGTCCGTATGCTCGCATCGGCAGACAGGACTTTGGGAAAGGCGTTTCTTGTAAATTGTAATTCGTCATATATGCCCCAGGCACAGCGCGTTCTAGTTTACACGGACTATTACCGGAATTATCTTATCACTAATGGTTATGTAGTGCCTGATCGTATCTCTGTTGTTCCTATTCTAAGTATGACGCCCGATATAAAAATCACCCGCCGGACTCCGAGACGTGTTGGTTTCGTAGCCCGAGATTTTAATGAAAAAGGTGGATTGATCGTTCTCGAAGCATTTCAATCTGTACGACGAGAACATCCAAAGGCGGAGCTATGGATTGTTGGTTCGAAACCGCAGATCGCTAACGATGAAGCGGTTCGCCTCGGAATCACATGGCTAGAGACTGTACCGCGAGAAAAACTGTTAGAAGAAATCATGCCTAGTTTCGACGTTTTTGCATATCCTACTCCACATGATTGCTTTTCGTACGTACTGCTAGAAGCGATGTCATGCGGTGTGGCAATTGCTACCAGTAACTATGTTTCGATGCCAGAAGCAGTAAATTATGGCAAAGCGGGTTTGATTTCACCTGTCGGCAATGCGCATGAATTGGCTAAAAATATTCTTACGCTCTTTGAATCAGAAACCAACTGGAAGTTTCGACAAGCAGCACGTAAGAGATTCGATGATTATTTCTCGTGGGAGGCTGTCGCACCGAGATTACTCGATGAGTATCGCAAATCAATTTCAGGCTACACTGCCGTGATACCGAATTAATCTGATGAAAATAGCCTACGTATCGATTTTCGACGCTCGTGACGTCAGCAACTGGTCCGGAACCCTGCTTCATATGTGGCAGGCACTGGCATCGCAGGGAATCGAGATCGAGATTATTGATAACCTTCGGCATGGTCCATCCATAAAGCGAAAACTTCGCAAACTGTGTGGGCGTTTTGTCGAAAAGCGTGAATTCCTGCATTTTTGGGATGTAGATACGGCAAGAGCTTATGGAGCAGATGTGGCTTCACGACTTGAGGATACGCGTGCCGACGTAGTTTTAAGTCCCAGTCCTATCCCGCTGGCGTTTCTAAACTGCCCACAGCCTAAGATTCTGTGGACCGATGCTTCCTTTGCCGCTCTAACTACCACACACCGCGAGTTTAGTGCGGATCGACTATGTTCGAAAACGATAGCGCATGCGAGAAAGATCGACCAATCGGTAGGAAGCAACTGCAATCTGCTGCTGTTTGCATCAAAATGGGGAGCGGAGTGGGCGATCGGCGAAACCGGCGTAAATCCAAACAAAGTAGCTGTAATACCATATGGAGCTAATTGTGAGATCAAACATGGGATTGAAGAGATCAGGAGAATGGCGGCTGCTAGGTCGAGGAGTAAAGTTGAGCTGCTTTTCGTAGGCGTCGACTGGCTGGGCAAAGGAGCCACAAAGGCAATTCAGGTTACGAAGGAATTTCGCGATCGCGGTTTTGATGCCCATCTCACCATGATTGGCTGTTATCCGCCTATTGGCGAGAGAATGCCAGACTTCGTTGATTTGCTTGGATATATCAGTAAAACAACGCAAAAGGGCCGAACTCAAATCAATGACCTCCTCCGTAACAGCCATTTTCTCATTTTGCCAACGATCGCCGACGCTTTCGGTCTCGTCTTCGCAGAGGCTTCTGCCTTTGGAGTTCCAAGCTTGTCGCATAATATCGGCGGTGTGCCTACCGTTATCCGCAACAATGTCAACGGCAATTTGTTCGAGCTTCACGAACCTGTTACTGCCTGGGTGGATTGGGCGGCAAATGTATTACTAACGCCTGGAAGTTATTGCAGATTAGCAGAGTCATCGTACGTCGAATACGCGACCCGTCTCAACTGGAATATTGCCAGCCGTGAAGCTGTCACAGCAATCAGAAATATCATCTCACCTCACGCCCGAAAATTATCGACTTGACCGCTAGAAGCAACTGTGAAATGAACATCGCACTATTTGCATCCGCTTTTTATCCTCATCTAGGAGGCGTAGAGGAACTTGTAAGACAACTGTCTCAGGCCTACATTGAGGCAGGACATACTGCGATTGTCATAACAAACAAGTGGCCGACTACGCTTCCGGAATATGAGGATTACGAGGGTATCCCTACCTATCGGCTATCCATGCGTATGCCTGAAGGAAACCTTAAAGAGCTCATAAAGCATGCGTTGACACAATCCGCCTCCAAACGTAAGCTGCTAACGATCATGCATCGGCACGCAATCGAACTCATTCATGTTCAGTGCGTGAGCGTCAACGGCTACTATGCTCTTATGGCAAAACAGGCGCTCAATCTACCGCTTGTCGTCACCGCTCAGGGCGAACGTACGATGGATGCAGAGAAAAAATACCAACGCTCGCCGCTTCTCAATCAAGTGCTGCGCGATTTGCTGACTGAAGCAGGTACGATTACCGCGTGTTCTGTCGATACCCTTGCCGACATTGAAACGTTCTACGGCAAGCCCTTTGGCGGCAGTGCACATGTTGTTCATAACGGTGTTCGGCTCGAAGATTTCGCGATCAGCAAGCCTTACATGCACTCGCGCCCCTACATTTTGGGGATCGGGAGGCTTGTGCCACAAAAAGGGTTCGATGTTCTGATCGACGCTTTCGCACAAGCCGATCTGGACGTGCATGATTTGCTTCTGGCCGGTGAAGGTCCAGAGCGTGCAGCACTTCAATACCAGATCGAAAAGCTGGGATTGCAGTCCCGCGTTCATTTGTTGGGGAGAGCGGATCGTCCAACTGCCGTATCGCTGTTCCAGGGTTGCGACTGGTTCGTTCTGCCATCACGGATGGAGCCGCAGGGGATCGTCAACCTCGAAGCGATGGCCGCCGGTAAAGCCGTAATCGCCTCACGTATCGGCGGCGTTCCCGAGATTGTGCTGGACAACGAAACCGGACTGCTCGTTCATCCTGATGATGCAAATGCACTTTCGATTGCCTTGTCTTGTCTTGAGAATGATCTAAATCTGCGCCAGAGACTCGGAACAGCCGGTAGGTCAAGGGCACAGTCTTTCGACTGGAACGCGATCGCCGACCGCTATCTGACGCTTTACGGCGTTCCGGGGCGTGTCATTGGACAATGACACGCCCCGGAACTTCTACTGTCGACACCTCCTCTTTCAAACTGGTCGGAAACCATCGATTTTGGGCATTCGCATCCATTCGCACTGGTGACCGCTATTTCGCCCGATTAGTTGGATCTATGAACAAACCACTGATAACAGCATTCACGGATCCTGCGTTTTTGATCTTAAATACCACATGGCCGACTATATTCCAGATTAAATATTTACCGTGGATGAACGCGTTGGCATCTTGCGAATCAAGTACTGCCCCACTTGCAACATCAATGACGTCGATATGATCTACTCGATTTCGATTATCGTAATCGAGTAGATATAAACAAACCTGATGTGACTGTGTATCAGCAGGCACGTAATCCACACTGAAATTAGTAGTGGATGACCAGCAAGCTGCAACGCGGTCGCTTAACGCTGTGACTTTTTGCAAAGCGCCTGCGCTCGTGGTCAAAGGATCCCACGTATAACACGAATTACCCCTCGGCGTAACTTGCCAATTGTCTGGATATTTCACCTTATCTCCGAGAATGTTGTATCCCTCACTACCGTATGTTCCGATCCAATTACCCTGTGTAGTTGTGTCGGTCTTCAAGAACGTTGCGGTTGCCTTGACCTCGACGAAGTCCATTTGTAGGTTTTTGTGGAGATATTGCACGTTCTGCGTCGCAGGCACCATCTCAGGATCGCTGATTTGCGGCGTCACTGTATAGCCACGTCCCGACTCTAGGTTGTGAAAGTTATAGTTGCCCGTTGCATCCGTCATCGTCTTCCCTGTCTGCCAGCCGCTCAGCGCCAGTGGAACACCGCTCATAGGCTTGCCGGCAATGTCCAGCATTTGACCAGAAATGCTGTAACGCGCATTCACCCACGCTGAAGAATAAACCTCGATCTCGCGTATGCTGATCTGATGCGGAACAGTGACCCCCTGCGCATCGCTGAACGCTTTTGTAGCGCCACCCCCCCATGTCGCATCCCGCACATACAGCCTCAATTTCGACGTCGTCACAGGATAGAAACTGTGGGTAAAGATGTTGCGATCGCTGTAAAAGCTGTCCGCAGTACACCGAACTGCAGGCGTGAAAACGGTCTGCGTATTCGTTGGTTCTTTCGTACTGGCGATCGTGACCCATGTTCCATTCTTGTCGTACTGCAGATCGTAGTCCAGAAGCGAGCCGTCGAACTGCCATGGCACCGGGCAGTAGATCGCCACACGATTCACGGATTGCTTTTTCGGCAAATCGATTTCGATTGTTGCCGGGAAGCTGCTGATATTGCTCATCCATGGGTGATCATCGCCGCCCTGCGCATAGTACCAGTTCTCCATCTGATCATTCACAAGTTTGCTCGTGCTGTTGTCGGCCGTCGGCCATAATGGATGCGTGCTGCTTCCCGAGGCGATCACCTTTACGCCAGGCTGCAAAGCCAGATTCGTCCCCCAATACGAAGGAATGACGTTGACACTTTGTCCGGTTGCTACCTCTACGTATACCGGCAGCTCAGGTACCGACAGCCGTACCTTCCCATACTGAACTGGTACATCCTGCTCTACTCCAAAAGCAGACACGACATGGATGCTCTTCCCGCCCGTGACACTGAGCGTAACATGCCCATCTGTACCGCCAGCGCTCATGAACACAGCCACTTGTTTCGTGCCGCCCTGAAACAGGCTGCCCATAAACAGCTTGTCGCCGGACGCTCCCATATCCAGCTTCTTGCTGAATGTCGTGCCGTTCAATTCTTCCGACCATACCCGCATCAGTGCGCCTGCAGGGTTCAGACTGCTGTCGGTGTTTTCCGTCCAGCAGGGGAAATCCCAGAAGCCGTGGCTGGTATCATACCAGGGAACATTGTGCTCTTTCGGGATGCCGTACTGCTCGAATGCCATCATTTGCGTCATCATCCAG
This sequence comes from Chthonomonadales bacterium, assembly GCA_038216735.1. Taxonomy (GTDB): domain Bacteria; phylum Armatimonadota; class Chthonomonadetes; order Chthonomonadales; family Chthonomonadaceae; genus JBBQPY01. The sequence goes on along the minus strand of JBBQPY010000075.1, from coordinate 15,750 downwards.
CGCCCTTCGTGGCGAGGCGCGTAGGCTCCGTAATAGGCGGCAAAGTAGCCCTGCTCGGTCTGCCATTTCTCGATTTTGTCCGCTCCGTACTTCGCGAGCAGCGTGTTCAGGTTATCCATCGAAGTACGCACAAGCCAGAAATCGCCATTGATGTTGTTGTAGGCATGGAACGAAAAACCGTCTATATAATTGGCGCCTCCCGCCTTTAGAAAGTCTTCGATCCACCCCAGTCTGGCAGGTCCCACAGTCACAACGCCCGGTCCCAATACCTTCAAATCGGTGCTGACGCCCTTAACGGTCTGGTAAAATGGGATCAACTCATTATTGACAAAATCAGTCCCATTCGAAGTGCCGTCAGGTTCATTGCGCGGTTCCCAGTACGCCACTCGGTCCTTGAAATGCGTGACGATCTTCTGAACACCATTGAGATCTTGCGTACCATTAGGGAAGGCAATCAGTAGCTTCCTGTTACGTGTCGCATCATAGGGAAGATAGTAGGTCTCATCCAGAGCAATGTCCCCTTCGAGAGCAGCAATGGCGGCGTCGGGTTTGCTTGCATCGACCACATAGTGACGCGCAGGTCCGATACCGGTTACTCCACGCATAACCGCGTCATGGGCAGGCTCGCTGATGCTCCCGGCAGCTTTTGTAGAGGGCAAATCGGGGAAGTTCGCCTTGTCCCGAAATATCACGAACATTGTGCCGCCTACGCTGTCGCCCATCGTAGCCGGAATTGGGCTGCCATGGAGATAGAGCTTATACCACCCAGGCTGTGTCACCTTCGGCGCGATAGTGGCAAGCGCCGGGCCGTGATCGACTGTCTTGCCCCAGTAATCGCGTACTTCATAGGTGAGAGCGCTATTACCAGTCAGGGTGAACGTCACAGGATCCCCGACATGAAAAATATTGTTCCGCTTTCCTGAGTTCAGTGATACGAGATTGGTCGGGAATTTCTTATCCCCGACCCAACCCTGTGCCTCCGTTACACGGGTACACATCAAAGGTGCTAATCCGAGGAGGAGCCCTCCTAATGGCAGGAATCTCCATCCGTTCTTGTTAAATCGCATCATATCTAGCGCTCCAGTTCTTCAAATTGAATCGACACGGTACCGGATATCTATTCCGCCCAAATACGTTTCTCCATAGTTTCGACAACTGTTCGCCATGGAGAACTGCCTGTTTTAGTTTGCACGCTGTCGATAATGATTAGAAAATAGAAATAGGAAAGTCGATAAGCAGAAAAGTCACGTCCTGATCATTCCGCAATTTCTCCAAAGTTCGCGCTTTGAGGGCGATACCCGGTCAGTGGAAGATGCATGAAGAATAAGTACGGATGATCGCTCTAAGGCTCTGCGCATTACGCATGGAAGCATTCTGCGACCATGCTTGGACAGCGAAACTTCAGATCCCACTGACCCGAGCAGGTCGGAAACCGAATCGACTCGATTGAAAAAAGGCGTGATTTACCGGTATAAAGAAAGCCGGGGATCGCCTGAGAATGATATTACAGAGGGGATGGCAGGCTGACGCAAAGACACATTTTGATTTCGGCTTGCCGTGGGATCGATTGCCTAACGAAAAATATGGAGGCGTCGATAGGTATTCCATGAGCCGTAAGTTTGAAGCAGATGGAAGGCAACTCCGGACGATAGATGCCATGAATCCCCTTTAGGATTGCTGCCTCGCGCAAAAGCGTGATAAGTCGTGTCTGATCGCTATTTTCCACGAGATGCATGCTGACGCTACTGTAAACGCGGCTGGTTACAGATACTTCGGTGATTATTGGCTGAAAATTTACATTCGATGGGAAGTGGCGAGGTGAGGCGGAAATCGAACAAATGTAGTGTGTATTGTCTCCTTACGAACAATTAAGACGGACCGTGCAGGATATTCAATTCATTCAAAAGCTTAATCTACAGTAGGGAATTGAAGGAGGTGAGGCAGGTGTCATAAATTCCGATGACGTACTATAATAGATCGAATTGAACGGACATGTCAAGTATCGGCGATTCTTTTTAGGTGGATGGATGAGGAACTATCAAGTGAACGTTCAAATCACCATAAAGCGTCATTTTGGAGGAGAAGCATTCTAATCAGGGTCTGTTTGCAAGTCGATCCGGCGGTTGATCTCGTTTAGTAACAATACATTCGTACCAATACATGATAGTTCGAGCTATCCTTCCCAATCGCTGCGGCATCAAGGTGGCGCACTGATTTCGCACGGTCAACAGGGCACTGATCGTTGAATCGATGAGAAGGTTATGAAGGATCAGCAACAGCTACCGAGTGCCGTCGATTGCATTATTAAAACTAGCACATGGCCTCACTATTCAGCCATGACTTATTATGCCGGGAAGGAACACTGATCTGAAGATGCGCAGCGTCGGCAGAGGGAATTGCGAGGACGTAGGATGAGAGGCGGATCGTGCGCGAAGAGCGCATGGAACCAATACTCATAGAAATGAATCGGCGCGCATCCAGGATACATATTTAAAAAAGCCCTGCGGCGTCAGGTGACGCCGCAGGCAAGGGATCCGAACTTCCTGATTTCAACGCTGCTTAAGGTTTCCTTTTCGCATCTACCTGCACCTATTTACGACCGAGCAGGCTGCGTCGGCGCAGCAACATACCGCCCGAGCAGCAGAAACCCGCGATCAAGAATGCTGTGGTTCCCGGCTCCGGTGTGACCTGTAGGCTGCCGAACAGACCATACCGTTCGCCACCAGGTCCTGCAGAGAAGTAGAGTCGGTTCGAGCTGCCAGCTCCGCCATCATTGCCCGGAGTCAAGCCCCACAGTCCCTGAATTGAGAGCGGGTTGCCCAATGTGTTACCCAGCTGCCCGACGAAACTATCCGTAGTCAGGTTGAAAGCGTTGATCGTTCCGTCGCCAAAATTGCCAACCAGCAGGTCGCCCGCGAATTTGCCGAACGTTTTAGGGGCAATTGCCAGTCCCCACGGCGAGTTCAATGTCCCGGCCGAACCCACGCGACCCAGCAGATTGCCATTCAGATCGTAGGCGTCCACATAGCCATGACCCGGTCCTGCAATGTCATCTTTACCATTTTGTTTGGCGTAGGTGACGTAGAGTTTGCCGTCCAACTGTTGAATGTTGAAAGGCGAGTATCCGGCGGGCAATCCGGCATCCAGGAATTTGCCTGTCAGATCGGGATTGCTGACGTCCGATTTGATGACATCGATCGTCCCAGCTTTGAAGTTGGCTCCGTAGAGATAGGTATTTCCGCCGACAGTGCCGAGCGCGACGCCCTTGTAAACATTACTCGAAGAACCGGCAACTAGAGTTTCAGCACTTGTTCCCAGCGAACCACGCCATCCTGAAACTGTCCCGTCTTCGCTCACGAAGAGGAAGGCATCCTTATTGAATGCTGTCGTTCCATTGTAAACTTGACCCGTAATACTTCCATCACCTGGAATGCTGACAACCAGCGGAATAGTGAACGGGCTGTTTGTTTTGGGATCGACAGCGTACAGAGTGGAGGTGCCGGTTCCATTGTTGGATACCCAGAACGCTCCTTTGGGAGCATACGAGATTCCCCAGACATTGACGGCATTCGTATCGGTTAGAATTGCTGTGTTGAACGCCTGATTGTCTGTAACCAGATTGGTCTGACTGAACATCTGAGCATGCGATAGGACTGGCGCAAGGCAGGACGCCGCAATCGTGGTGAGAGTGATGATTCGTGAAAATGAGCGCATCTGAGTTCCCTTTCATAACATAGTCGCAATTTTTAGGAATTGTCGACCGTTTCTTGCAGTGGTTGCAAATATATCTACCAGGACACAGTAACCCAATATTTCTAACCGTCCAGATGGTCTCAACCGTATTAGCAGAGACCCTGAATTACGATTGGGCACGATCGATCCGGACGTTTTAAGTGCGACCGGGGATCATCCAGGTTCGGGGTGGATCGGCTAACCCTTTTGGCGACGCACGACGAGAATACTTGCGCAGGGCAGCACGGCTATGCAAAGGACACCCACCAACAATGGGCAGAGCTGATCGACTCTGCGCGGAAGCGCATGGGTGTGCTGTCGAGGTCGCGCTTGCTGTGAGATGAGTCACCATACATAGCGTGCTCAGCAAAAAGAGCGCTGCTACAAGCCAGGGCAGCCGCCTGGAGTTCATCGGCAGGCTGTTGTTATAAGGCGACCATTTCGGTAGAAGCGGAGTTCGGATAGCGAGCGCTACGCTTTGAGAGACGCCAGCAAAGGTGTTAGAGCGCGCGCGGCATGAGGAGCATAAGAACATATGCACTTTTGTGCGCAGCAATGTGAATGTCGAGAGTTCACCATGAGCCATTAAGAGTAAATCGGCATCGCGTTCAGGACAGACAGCTACATGTACAGATCCGTTCCTGTCGCCGCGTTTCCCAATTTCGCTCATCTAGTCACCTTCCCGTGAAAAGTCGCAGCACGAGCCGTCGGCAGAAACGAGGAATTTCCTCTCTCAACCTCCCCACTTAAAATTCGATTATCTGATTTATTTTCTGTATCGTCCGCTATAGCTTTGACGCTGTCTGCTGGCATGCTCTGTGCAATCCGGGCATGCGCACGATAAAACTGGCCTTTGACTGTGCTGAGATTGCGGTTCAGCGCCCTGGCTGTTTCAGCAAGCGTGAGTCCCGCATAGTAGTAGATCTCCAACACTTCGCGCTGTTCTACGCAAAGTCGTTGAAGCAGGTCGGAAACGAACTGCTTGCGGTCTGCGTGGTCCTGCCAGTCGGTGTGTATCGAAAAGGACGACCACATTCCGTCTGCCTCTTCCAGAGGCATTTCCATCGGAGCACGGGACTCAGTGCGATAATGATCGACGCATTTGTGACAGGCAATGCCAAACAGCCAGGCTTTGAACCGGGACTGCCGATGGAACTTTGGAAGCGCAATCCAACCCGCCAGCAATGTATCCTGCAGCACATCGTCGGCAGCGGCTTCACCGACCCGACGTTCGAGAAAGCCGCGCAAAGGCGCTTCGAAACGACGCACGAGTATATCGAAGGCATTCCGATCCCCATGCCGCGCTTCCTGCACGAGCCGCGCTTCACTGTCCTCGCGATTCACACGGAATACGGTGAGATGTCGGAATACCTTCAACGTTGAAAATTCCTTCACGCCGTCTTGTGGGTCGATCATATTCATGCAATAGTTAGAAATATAATATTTGTCGCAGTCGGCTCTTGCACCTGCAATACGCCAGGAAAAACTTGAGCGTATCGATTCGGAATCGGGCGTTCATTACATCCCTCTATTCAATGTCGTTCGTGACGGTGCAAAAAGTTTGACCATATGTGCAAATAAATTGGAAAGATTGAAAAAAATTGAATATACATGGTCAGAGAAATTCTTATCGCGAGTGACCTGGCATTGACAACGTGTTTTTGACAGGAGTTTCTTAGCGTGGTGAAGAACAAGCTGATATCCGTTCGCATATGGCATAGAGGAGTGCATGATGAAGTTGACACCGCAGCAACTGGCTTATTTCGAAACTTTTGGATATCTGGTCTTTCCGAGGATGGTTGCAGACGATATCGGCTGGATTAATGAGGGTTTCGACGAAATATTTGCGCTGGTTCCTGAAAAGCACGATGGTCGTCGTCGAACGGTTGCGTGGACTGATTCCAGCGCTCAGCTATGTACACTGCTCGATCATCCGAAAGTAGCGGGAGTAGCTTCATCACTGCTCGGGGACGATTTCAACTATTTAGGCGGGGATGCCAACTACTATGTGGGCGATACGGGCTGGCACTCGGACGGATGGCACGATATTGGGCAGTATGTCAAAATGGCTTTCTATCTCGATCCCGTGACACGCGACACGGGCTGTTTACGGGTGATTCCGGGCAGTCATATTATCGGGAGTCCGTGGCGTGAGAAGCTGCGCAAAGTCGGGGATCCGGTCACCAACCTCGGCGTAAGCGGTCGCGAAGTGCCGTCTGTAGCATTGGAGTCGCAGCCGGGAGATGTGGTGGTTTTCAATCACAACCTGCATCACGCTGCTTTTGGCGGGAGCAGTCAGCGGCGTATGTTCACGCTAAACCTCTGCAGGCGTGCGGAGACGGCTGACGAACTGAGCGAACTGCGAGCTTTCATCAATTCGGCGGCACGTTTCTGGGTGGTCCATACTCATTCGGAAGTGATGCGGCGAACTGCTTCACAGGAGCGGATGCGGCATCTGGAGCAGGTCATCGCCAACGAAGACGAACTGCCAGCGCTTGTCGAGATTGCAAAAGCCACGATGTCAGAACCTGCACGCGGATGAAAATCATGAGATAGCTTTAATATAATTCGAGATGGGTGACATGATAAGAAAGCCTTAGCCAGTGGTTCGTCGCGTACGAATGCCGAGCGCGATCAGCACCGCGAGACCGAGCCCCATTCCGCCCAACGCCATGCCAACGGGAAGGACTGAATTATCAGGAGCGAGCAGGGTGCCGGAATACGCGATCAGCGGTCCCACGAGAATACCGACCCCGATAAAGCTCTCGTGAAAGCCGCCATGCGCGCCCTGCGCATCGCTGTCCGCCATCGAATAGAAGAGCGACGACTGATAGATCAACCCGACGCACAGACCGAAGACGATCTGCGCGATGAGCAGAACCGCCACGTTTGGCGCGCCGACCAGCGCGGCAAAACTCAGCATCGTGACCGCGAAAGCTCCGCACAGAAATCCCCACTTGTAGTGCCACCACGTCCAGCGACGCAGGAGTTCGAACGCGATCATACGCACATAAAACCAGAGCCCGCACCAGATGCTCGCCGTTGCAAAGGAGAGATGCAGTCGTGCCTGAAGCGTCGGATTGTAGGAGACGATCACGTTGATCGCGATAAAAGCGAGTGGATTAGCGAGCCAGCCCAGCCAGCGATACGCATCCCCACGAACTCGTGTGGCGTTGGCAGCGGAATGTGCTGCTGTCAACGGATCTGCAGCAGGCGTCAGACTTGAATCAAGGGATCGTTCCGTGTATTTGTACTCGGATCCTGCAGGTCGGTCGACGGAGCCTGTCGGAGCTTGATATGTAGAAAGCAGTAACAAATTGGTGACATAAAATACAGCGGGCAGAACGAATAGTACCGGCAGACCCAGCCAGCGCATCATCGGAGTGGCGATCAGAAATGCGGTCGCGGAGCCGAAGGACCAGATGAGGTTGAAAAAGCTGACATAGTTCTGTACGACTGCGTGAGGTTCGTCCTCCATCAGCGCGGCCTCTATGCCGGGCCAGCCGACTGCCTGCGAGAAGCTCAGTAGGAAGAGCGCGGTCAGCAATACTGGTGGACCGCCGACCCGTGTACTGATCAGCCCGAGCAGTGCGGCAATCAGACAGCCGCCGAGTCCGATTGCAATCGCGCGCTGCGGACGGGTGGCATGCGCGATTTGGCCGCCTGCGATGGCTCCAATTGCCACACCCGATCCGATCAAGGCCTGCGCAAGCAGATTCTGACTCGCCCCCCATCCATAGTGCAGCGTCGTGTAGAACGGCGTGCCATACATGAAAAAGGTCGTCGGGATCGAGTGCAGCAGCGTAATCAGAAACATGCGGCGTTTAGTGGGACTGTTTACGATCACGCGCCGCACCGCTTGGTAATAGTATTCTGAATCTGCATCCGTGATTTAGTACGCGCACAGCGCATCCGATCAAGCATCGAGCGCGTCGTCGGGCAGACCGAGCGGCAGCGGAGCAGGGCGTTCCATAGTGCTCGTCATGTCGTAATGTTTACCTGAATCGGATGAGTCGTGGAAGCCGTGCATCGCCTCCAGAACATGGTAGGCGAGTTCGCCGCTGGCACGATGTTTGCGCCCCGATTGGATCGCGTACGCCATATCCGCGACGCCAATGCCCCGGCTGTTATCGGCGAAGTTGTGTGTCAGCGGCACGTCGCTCCAGCCCTTCGCGCCGCGTCGTCGGACACGCACGGGACCGCCGAAGCCGTTCGGGTCGGGAACGCTGAGAGAGCCGTGCGTACCATAGATTTCGATCGGCGGCAGTTCCGAAGCCATTACGTCGAAACTGGTGACAAGCGTACCGATAGCCCCGTTGGTAAAGTCCATGATGCCAGCGATATGGGTAGGGACATCGACGGTGATTTTCGTGCCGTACTTCGGTTCGCTGGTGATCGTGCGTTCCGGGGAGGTGATGCGTGTCGAGCCCGTGATGCGGCGTATTGGACCGATCAGCGCAGTGAGCGCTGTCAGATAGTAGGGACCCATGTCGAACATCGGTCCACCGCCCGCTTTATAGTAGAAAGCAGGATCTGGGTGCCAGGACTCATGCCCACCGCAGAGCATGAAGGCAGTGACGCCGATCGGTTCGCCGATCCAGCCATCATCGATAAGTTTGCGGCAGGTCTGCAGACCGCCGCCCAGGAACGTGTCAGGGGCGCCGCCGACGCGCAGCCCTTTTTCGTTTGCGACTTCAAGCAGATGACGTCCCTGTTCGCCGGTGATCGAAAGCGGCTTCTCGACGTGTACGTGTTTTCCCGCATGAAGCGCGGCGAGGCAGACATCGTAGTGGGCGTTCGGGATCGTGAGGTTGATCACGATCTGGATTTCCGGATCGGCGAGCAGCTCTTCGGGGCTGCAGGCTTTAGGAACACCATGCTCTGTCGCTTTTGCCTGAGCGCGAGAAATGTCGAGGTCTGCACAGGCCGCGATTTCGAGGATGCGAAACGTTTTACCCGCCTTGAAATAGATGCCGCTGATATTTCCGCACCCGATTATGCCGACTTTGACGGGCTGTGGGTTGGTCTGTATGCTCATGCGTTGCAGCGCTCCTGAATTGTGTGGATGATAGATAGAATAGTAGTCCTGGTACCGAACAATGGGGTATATCCATATTTTACACATACTACCCGAAAATCGGCGCCGGGTTCTATCTCCGTTCGAAGTATCTTATGCTACGTTTCGATTCCAGGTTTCCGTGCTAACTATTGTTTCCGTCGCGCGCAGCTACTGATCCCGCAATACGGCGACGGATCGCCGGCTGCTTTTAGTCGTAAGCAGTAATACGAATCTGACGTGCTCACCACTTATGATCTGTGAATATTCAATACCGCACTTTTAACTGGCTCTGATTCGTTATATAAGAGATGCAGCCAAACTCCCGCGGCTTAAGCATCAATGTGCAATCCGTTCGAAATGAGTCAATTGACGCACGATGAACACAAACAGTCGCTTTGCGGTTGCAATACATATTCTAACACTGCTCGCGTATAAGCACGGCGAGACGCTGACCTCGGGCTATATCGCTGGTAGTGTTACTACGAACCCGGTGGTGATACGCCGAATACTCGGCGATTTGCGCCGTGCAGATCTGGTCGTCTCTCACCCCGGTAACGGTGGGGGCTGGCGACTAACGCGTTTGCCTCAGCTAATTACACTATTCGATGCCTGGACTGCCGTTAAAGAGGGCACACTGTTTACGATGCATCACCAGAGGCCGAATCCGGAGTGCCGAATCGGTGGCTTCATCCAGCAGGCGCTGACCGGGTTTTTTACCGAAGCGGAAGCCGCTCTCGAAGCACAGCTTGTCTCGACAACGCTGTCGGATGTACTGGCGCGTGTGAGAGCGATTTCCTGGCCAACAGTCGATGCGGTTCTAGCCGAACATGATAAGGTCGCCGAAAAGTAGACTTCAACTTTCCCGCCAGGAAATTAATCTCAGCGATTTGCTAAAAATACGCAACTATATTTTTGTGGTCAAACGTAACTCAAACTGTTACGAATGACGAACGGGTTCATACGGGCGAAGACACTATCATTTCCAGCGCTTGCTGACGGCGTGGAGCGCGAACACGAGATGGAACATATCGACTGAAGGCAGTGTCGCATCGTTACCTGAAATCCATAGAAGTGAAACATAAACTGGAGAAGACAACAATGGAAGACACGGCAAAACGAATTGCGCTGATCACAGGTGCGAATAAAGGCATCGGACTGGAAACAGCGCGCCAGTTGGGGCGCTACGGAATTACCATTCTATTGGGATCTCGCGATGAGGGGCGTGGGGAAACCGCCGCCCAGACACTGCGTGATGAAGGACTGGACGTAACGGCAGTCACCCTCGATGTCACCAACTCTGATAGTATACGGCACGCAGTGCAGCGGATCGAGACTCAGTATGGAAAGCTCGATATCCTGATCAATAATGCGGGAGTGATGCTGCCAGGCGATTACAGTCCGATCAGCCAGACCCCGATCGAGACCCTCCGAGAAACATTCGACACCAATTTTTTCGGTTTGATCGAACTGACTCAGGCGCTGCTGCCTCTGATTCGCAAAAGCGACAGTGGACGAATCGTGAACCTCTCCAGCATTCTCGGGTCGAACACGCTTCATTCGCAGCCAGGATCACCGATTTATGACTCCAAGCTACTTGCCTATGATTCCTCCAAGGCTGCGCTCAACTCCTTTACAATCCATCTCGCGCACGAACTCAAAGACACGCCGATTAAGGTCAACTCAGCACACCCTGGCTGGGTGAAAACAGAGATGGGTGGCGAAGGCGCGACAATGGAACTGGTCGATGGGGCAAAGACCTCGGTGCGACTCGCGACCCTCCCTGCAGATGGCCCGACCGGCGGATATATCCATATGCATGATACCCTGCCCTGGTAGTGGAGATTTCCGGGCGGATTAACATACAGGAGACATTATGAGTACAATGCGTGCCGTAGTAGCCGATCCAGCCTCTGAGAGCATACTCAGCATCGAGAGCGTTCCTGTGCCGCAGCCGCTGCCGACTGAGGCTCTTGTTCGGGTATCGACAATATCATTGAATCGTGGCGAAGTGCGTATGTCGCGCAGCCCGCGCCCGAATTGGCGTCCTGGCTGGGACTTCGCTGGAGTTGTCGAAACAGCTGCCGCAGATGGATCAGGGCCGCAGGTGGGACAGCGTATCGTCGGACTCGTGCGCAGTGGAGGGTGGGCGGAGCTGGTAGCTGTACCGACCAATCAGATTGCCGCGCTTTCTGAATCCGTTCCTTTTGCGCAGGCGGCTACGCTGCCCGTTGCGGGATTGACAGCGCTTCACGCGCTATGGAAAGGCGGGTTGCTGCTCGGTCGCTCCGTGCTGGTGACCGGGGCGACAGGCGGTGTCGGCGAATACGCCCTGCAACTCGGCTCAATGGCGGGCGCACGGATGGTCGCGCACGTCAGGAGAGACGAACACATACCGTTCGCCAAAGCCGCAGGCGCATCTGCGGTCATCTTGGGTGAGTCTCTTCTGTCGGCAAAAGTGGAAGGTCCGTTCGCGCTGATACTCGATTCGGTTGGTGGACAGCTCTTGGCAGACGCGCTTGCACTCGTTGAAGAGGGAACGAAGATCATCAGCTACGGGACGTCGGCTGGCAATCAGGTTACTTTCGATGCGCAGAAATTCTATGGCACGGGGATGACGTCATTGTACGGATTTTTCCTTTTCGACGAGCTGCGTACGGTCGAGTCTGCTGGTGCCGGCCTCGCGCGTTTACAGGGTTTCGTTGCGGATGGCAAACTGCGGGCGACGATCGGCGTCGAAGCCGGTTGGAACGAAATTGCTTCAATTGCGCAGCAGCTGATGGATCGCAAGTATCAAGGCAAAGCGGTGCTGCACCTCGACAAGGGCTAGTAACCCAAACATAGTCTGTAGCCTGTCAGGTTGCTTGTCTAGTTGAAAGGAAATCGATCCCTAAATGGCATCTCTTTATGAACCTCTCACGCTGCGCGGCGTGACGATGCGCAACCGAATCGGTGTCTCGCCGATGTGCCAGTACTCCTGCGTCGATGGCATGGCGACGGACTGGCATCTCGTGCATCTCGGCTCGCGTGCCGTTGGTGGCGCGGCACTTGTGATGGCGGAAGCGACTGCCGTCGAGGCGCGCGGGCGAATCTCTCCTGGCGACCTGGGTATCTGGTCGGACGCACATATCGCGCCCCTCGCCCGTGCTACGCAGTTTATCTCCGACCAGGGAGCAGTTCCTGCGATCCAGCTTGCTCATGCCGGACGCAAAGCGAGCACTTCTGCACCGTGGCTGGGCGGGCGCACTCTCACTGATGAAGAGGGTGGATGGGCGCCGGTTGGACCGAGTGCGATCTCATTTACGGAAGGTTGGCGGGTTCCTGCTGAACTCTCAATAGAAGAAATCAACGGCATACAATCTGCGTTCCGCGATGCGACCGCCCGCTCGTTGCAAGCAGGATTCAAACTCGTCGAGCTTCATGCAGCACACGGCTACCTCGCGCATTCTTTTCTATCTCCGCTTTCCAACACCAGAACAGACGCCTATGGAGGCACATTTGAGAACCGCGTCCGCTTCCTGATCGAGACTACTCAAGCTATGAAATCGGTATGGGACCAGAATCTGCCGTTCGCGGTGCGCCTCTCCTGTACAGATTGGATGGAAGGCGGCTGGACGATCGAAGAATCGGTAAAACTGTCACGACTCCTGAAGGCGGAAGGCGTCGACCTGATCGATTGCAGCTCAGGCGGCGGTGTTTCGGGAGCGAAAATACCGGTAGGTCCTGGATATCAGGTACCGTTCGCGGAAGCGATACGTAAAGAGGCTGGCATTCCGACGGCAGCGGTCGGCATGCTCACCGAGGCCGAACAGGCAGAAGCGATTCTGCGCGATGGGCAGGCAGATATGGTTTTTCTCGCGCGCGAACTGTTGCGTGATCCCTACTGGCCGATCCATGCTGCACAGAAACTCGGCAGGTTGGAACACGCGGCAGTGCCTGATCAGTATGCGCGTGCATTCTAAACTTGCTGTCCGTGCCTTCAGCCGCGTCCCTCCTCACTATTGCTTGTGCTCTATTGTTTTGCCTTTGAGGAGGGACTGGGCAGGATGAGAAGCGGGCGAATTGTTACATATCAAAACCAAACTGCCTATTTGCGACCAGAAATAAGGCGAGAATCAACAGGAGAAACCCGTGACCGGAACAGAAACTATCACTGAATCAATTCATGCTCTGACACGACGCGACACGCTGAGACTGGCAGGCGGTGCGCTGCTTGCAGCCGCCGTCGGCGGAATGGCAATCCCCGCTGGCGCAGGTGGTCGCTCGTATCGAATGTACGCGGCCGTACCCCCGATCGACTTCGATAAAGATCCGGTCAAAATTGAAAAGATTTCTGACAATCTACACGTCATCTTCGGTCCAGGCGGAAACATCGCCGTTTTAACCGACGCGAACGGCGCGCTGCTCGTCGACTGCGGCGTACCTTCTCGCTCCGCCGACGTGCTCAAAGCGGTCAAAACGCTTACAGCCAAACCGGTCCATACGCTGATCAACACGCACTGGCACGATGACCACACGGGCGGAAATGTCGCGCTCGGCAAAGCGGGAGCGAGAATCATCGCTCAGGAGAACACGCGGAAACGGCTCTCCACTGATCAGGTCGTCGAGTTCATGGGAATGAAGTCTCCCGCGCACCCCGCGATCGCGCTGCCGACCGTGACCTTCGCTGACAATGCGAGCGTGTATTCCGCTGAACAAGAGCTCGCGCTCTCACATGTCGATCCCGCGCATACAGATACGGATATCATCGTCTTCTTCAAAGACCTGAACGTGATTCATGCGGGCGATCTGCTCTTCAATGGCTTCTATCCATTCATCGACTATTCGAGCGGCGGCTGGATTGGCGGAATGGTCGCCGCTTCCAATCGCATCTTGACGCTGGCGAACGCGCAGACTCGTATCATTCCCGGGCACGGTCCACTCGGAACAAAAGACGACGTTCAGAAGTTCCGCGATATGCTCGACGCAATACAGGCGAACATCGAACCGATGGTGACCGCAGGCAAATCAGTGGAAGAGGTGGTTGCGGCGAAACCGACCGCCGAGTACGATGCGAAGTGGGGCGGTTTCCTCTTCAATGGGGATGCGTTTACGAAACTCGTCTACACAGGTATCGTGAAGCACAATGCCGCGAAGGCATAACTGAACTATGTAAAGAAAAAGAGCTCCCGATAACCTGTGGGCGCAGCAAGCAGCGCCCCCAAAGACTTTGTCGGGTACTCCAAATTGCGCGTTGCATCTATGGATTATAGTGAATTCGAACTGAACAGCACCTTCGGAATACAGGAGAAATGATATGCCAACGAGATCAGCAGAAGCGGAGTGGAGCGGAAATTTAACGGAAGGCAATGGCAAGATCAAACTGGGCAGCGGCGCCTTCGAAGGTGCCTACACCTGGCGTGGGCGTTCGGCGGACGGGCCTGGCACCAATCCCGAAGAGTTGATCGGCGCGGCGCATGCTGGCTGCTTTACGATGGCGCTTTCTGCACAACTCACCGGCGCGGGCTTCACGCCGACGCATATCCACACAACGGCGAAAGTGCACCTTGAAAAAAGCGGTGACGGCTTTGCAATCCCGCAGATCGAACTGACAACCGAAGCTCAAATACCTGGCATAGATGACGCAGCATTTCAGGCGCAGGCGGCGACCGCGAAGGCGAACTGCCCGGTCTCGAAAGCTCTCGCCGGTCCCGAAATCCGCCTTACGGCTACACTGCTGTAACCCACGCGATTCCAGGATGCTCTGCGTCATCCCGATTGGCGCGGGCTAATAATTTAAATCGATGTTTTCCCGCCGAACTTTCTTTCTACATAGGAGAGCGAGCTGCAGGACAGGCATACCAAGAAACATCTCTCAAGCAGGAGTACAGAAACTTATGGCAGGTAAACTGGACGGAAAAGTGGCGATCGTGACCGGCGCGTCTTCAGGCATCGGAGAGGCAACCGCACTTCTGTTGGCAGCGGAAGGCGCAAAAGTCGCGTTGGTTGCACGGCGCGCAGATAGGCTGGAATCTCTGGCGAAGCGTATTACCGCAGAGGGCGGCAGCGCGCTGGTGATCGCGGCAGATGTCGCGGACGAGTCACAGGCGAACGCGATGGTGCAGAAAACGCAGGCAGAATTCGGGCGCGTCGATATCCTGATCAACAATGCGGGAGTGATGCTGCTGGGTCCCGTAGCTGGGGCCGACACTGAAGACTGGCGGCGAATGTTCGATGTCAATGTGATGGGCTTGATGTATGGCACGCATGCTGCGCTGCCAGTGATGAAGCAGCAGGGGGGCGGGCATATCGTCAATATTTCCTCGGTAGCTGGCCGCACGACTTCTGCGCTCTCTTCCGTCTACTCAGCGACGAAATTTGCGGTCGGCGCGTTCTCCGAAGGCATTCGTAAACAGGAATCAAAAAACAAGATTCGCATTACGGTGATCGAAACCGGAGTCGTGATTACAGAGCTCACTGACCATATCACACATGCAGAGACGAAGCAGGACATCAAGGGCTGGATCGGTTCGATGAAGGAGCCGCTGCAGAGCGAGGACATCGCCGACGGTATCCTGTATGCGGTGACGCAGCATCCACGCGTCAACGTCAACGAGATTCTAATCCGCCCGACAGAGCAGGATATGTGATCCTGTCTGAAGGATGGGAATCAGAACAATAGGAGTCACGAAGTGTTCTGACAGAAACCGCCGCCGGATATTCCGGCGGCGGTTTCTATGAATGCCGTCTCGCCTCTGCTTTGGCGCGAAAAGGATTACTGGGGCCTTGTGCTAGTTAGAAAATGCGGGAAATGCAACTTAATGCTAATCGTTCACACTCAGTCTTCTCAGGTACACGGCAGGCTAAGCAGCCTGCCAGGCATTCTCATTATTAAGTTGCAGATCTTTTAGCCTGGCTTTGAAGTCCTGTGCTCAAAATACCAGCTATTGACAGTAAATGAAATTTCCGAGGGCACTCTAAAT
>JBBQPY010000074.1:0-23831 GCA_038216735.1 Chthonomonadales bacterium | reverse complement strand
GAGGTTGTCACCAAAATAGAGCGTATTCATACAGACACAATTCAACAGACAGCCGCGCATATCCTCCCACACAGAAAGGTCGGAGAAGGCATACTCGGTGTCTTCATCCCAGACAAAAGCGGAAGCAGATCTACAAAACGTGGCGTCGGGTTTTACAGTTCCAGACCGGGGTTCCAACTCCGTGCGACAAGCAGATCCACAGCAAAGCTACCGAAATTGTCACCCCCTCTTAACGAGCCTGCGAGTGGCGATGATAGGGGCTGGTGGTGAGACCGCTTTGGCTCCCCTCTCCCGAAGCTTCGGGAGAGGGGTTTGGGGGTGAGGGGTTTTCAGAGAAAGAGCGGGGCATAAAGACGCCTTGGGCGAGATCTACGGCGTTGGGGGCGCAGGCGGCGAGAGTATGCCCGGAGTCGAAGGGGTCTTGTTCACCTGTATTGGGACCGGACTGCTCGTCTGATTGCCGAAATTCGTATCGAACGCTGCGGTGATCACCGAGTTACTGCTGACAGTACCGATGCCGACTGCGGCGAAGGTATGATTGTCCAGCACGAGCAGATCGCTTCCATCGAGCAGCAGAGTCGGGAAGATACCGAGGTCGTTGCCTGCCTTGTCGAGCACCTGGGCGGTGAACTGCACCTGCGAACCGGTTGTCGAAGTCGGTGTCGTTGGGACGATCTTAACGTTGCCGACCAAACTCGTGTCGAATCCGGTGGCTGGCAAGGCGACGAGCGCGTCGACCGGGCGATCTTTCGTCAGCGGAAGCATCAGGCGCTGACGCTGCAGAGTGCCATCGGCAGGTTCCACAAGAAGTGTTACATTGGTCGTCGGGTTCGGAACGGCAGTCGATATTTTGCCAGTCGGTATATTTCCGATACTGAATGCGCCATTCGCATCTGTGCGTACGCGGAAGGTCGCGGTGCCATTATCGAGAGGCGTCGACGAGACGGTTACGATCGCGTTCGCGACAGCGATCGTCGGGTCTTTGGCAGTCACAACACGCCCCCGGATGATCGATCTGCCATTGGGAATGCTGCCATCGGTAAAGGCCGATATTCCGCCGCACCCATGTAAAATAAGCATGGCAATGCCGAGAAGCAGTAAAGCACAGGGCAATTGACGGCGATTCGAGGCGCGAAAATCTGCCTCGGGAACAGAGCCTGAGTCGAGCGCGGCGATCGGTGCGGTAGGGGGAATAGTTATACCGTGCTTCATTTTGCTCCTCGAACTCGCCCTTCGGATAACGACTGCTCCGCAGCGCGTTCGACAGTGAGGCGCGTCGTCAGCGGCGGCCATCCCGTCTGTTCTAAAAAAGCATCACTCTCATCGGCGCGGGCAGTGCGCGACAGAAGCCGTGCCAGAAATGCATAAACAGCGGCGGCATCATCGTTTTCGAGCAGTGTGTCAGGTAGCCCTGCTCCGACCAGTGCGGCTCGCAGATTTTCCAGTGTAGAGACCGCCTCGCGACTTCGCGTCTCTGCGCCACTGACATCGCCGGCCGCCAGCAGAATTTGTGCCAGAGTCGCCAGTCCCCGCCAGCGCGACTCATTGAAGTCGGTTTCCAGAGCGAGCGCGATTCCGGCTTCCGCTTCCCGCTGCGCCGTCGCAAGCGCAGAACGCTTCTCCCCACTTTTTGCTGCAGTTATTTCTGATTGGCTTCCCGACTCAGCCGCGTTCGCGTCATTTCCCACTGGCTGCAGTGAAATGGACTGGAGGAGCGCGTCGGCGTGCCAGACATGCGCCAAACTTTCAAGATGCCGTGCACCCAGTGAATCGGACAGAGTTAGCGCGCGCTCGGCGGCTTCCTGCTCGCCCCGAATATCCCCGGAAAGCGCGTTCAGCCGGGCAAGACGCAGCCGGCACTCGATCTCGGCGCGGGCATAGCGTCCCGAAGCGGTTATCGCCAGCGCCTGGGTTGTATGGTAGCGGGCTTCGGCTGCGCGCCCTGCCGCGCCAGTGTAGGCATCGGACAGCGAGAGATGTGCGTAGAGCTCGGCGCGGCGGTCACCGCGCGACAAAGCGGTCGCAAGCGCGTCTTTGCCATTAGCAATTGCCGCATCGAAGTCGCCAGCCGCCGCCAATAGTATACCCAGAGCGATACGCGCCATCGTCTCGCGACCCTGATCGCCGACGAACCGCGCGAGCTGCAGCATTGCCGTCAGACCGTGGAAGGCCTGCGACCAGTGACCGGTGTACAGATCGCACCAGGCTAAATCGAGACGCGCTTCCAGATTCTGGTCGGCGTTGCCGAGCGATTCCGCGTCGAGCAGGCATTTCTCTGCTAGCCGTCGCGCTTCGCCCAGATCCCCACACGCCAGATAGACATTGCGGCGGTTCGCATTGACATACAGCAAACCGATCGCGGTCTCGCCCGCGTTTGCGAGGCCCTGCGCCTCCGCCTCTTCGAGAAGGGAAGCTGCCTCATCGAACCGCTCCATCGCCTCCCGATACTCGCCCTGCCGCTCGTGAATGCTGCCGAGCGAGAGCAATCCCTTCCATCTGCCGTCGAGGATCGCGCCATCGGCAATGCGCATGAATTCGGCGCGCGCCTCCTCGGTGCGCCCCATCAGCAGATACGCTTTACCGAGACTCTGCCGAGCCGATGTTTCGCTCTCGCTATCGCCAGCAGCCACTGCCAATGAAACGGCGCGGGAAAGAGCGTCCGCAGCGCGAGGATTGTCGCCGATATTGATCAAGGCGTTGCCCAACCTGCGCTGTGCCCGCGCCTGCGCCGCACGGTCGTTCGTCTGCGCCACCAGAGAGAGAATGCGTTCACAGGTGGAGGCGAGAGAGCGGTAGTCGGGCGGTCCCTCCTGCGCAGCGGCGAGCTCTTGCAGCGCGAGCAGGCTATCGTTCAGCCGTATGGCGACTTCGGCAGGCGTGGGCGTAAGGGGAACCGCAATCGGCGGTGAAGCCCCCGCGGCGCTTGCCGATGCGACGCCATCAGTCGTTTCCGACTCAGCAGGAAGTGAGGAGGAAATCTCGTCCTCGTCGCTGTAAAAGTAGGTGAGCGGCACCGCGCACTCGGCAGCGATCTGCTGCAGACGGTCGGGTTGCGCCAGAGTCGTGCCAGCAAGATATTGATAGATCAGCGCGCGTGAACAGCCGATGCGTCCGGCAAGCTCTTCGATCGAGATGCCTGCACGCTCTACGGCTTTCTGCACACGCTGTCCTTGCTCTCGTCGCCCGTTTTTAGTACTGAGGTCCATGCTGCGTCGCACTTTCTACGCGCTAGCCTGGGGGGAGGGGGAGGTTGCGATCGGCTCGTCGGTGTAATAAAATTCACAGTTGCAATGTCAGGGATGATGTATACTAACATAAAGCAGTACGCTGCGTCAAGCGCTCGCGTACACACGGATCGAAATCGGATCGAAATAAGTCCAAACAGCGACGTTTTATCGTTTTTGTACGGGAACAAACCCTCACTCATACTGTGTGCCCGATACGATAGCCCTCGTAATCAATCTTCTGTACATCTAATCAATCTTTACAGCTAATCAATCTTTAGTCAAACTTCTATGTATCCAGTGATCGAAGCGTCACTACCCTGGTTTTTACCTTTGCACCAAGGGTCGCATCCACACGTTCGAGGAATACTATGTCCCTGATAACCGTCCCCGCCGGCGATGTAACCTTGATGTTCACAGACATCGAGGGCTCGACCCGCGCCTGGGACACCTACCACGACATTTTCCGTGCAGCCCTTCGCATTCACGATGAACTGCTGCGCAGCGCAATCGTCAACCGGGAGGGCTTCGAGGTCAAAGCCACCGGTGACGGCTTTATGGTCGCCTTCTCCGATCCGCTCACCGCTGCTCTCTGCGCACTCGAAATCCAGTCCGCGATCGAGAGCGAGCCATTTCCCGAAATCAATGGTATGCGGGTGCGTATCGGTCTGCATACCGGCGTACTCGAGCCTCACCGGGGAGATTATTTTGGTCCGCCCGTCAATCGGGCCGCCCGCATCATGAGCGCGGCGCATGGCGGGATGGTGCTGCTTTCCGAAGAGACAGCCCCGCGCATTATGGACATGCTTCCTCCCGAAGCTCGACTGCTGGATCTCGGACTCCATCGGCTCAAGGACCTCGGCGCCCCGCAGCGACTCTATCGATTGACACGTGAAGGACTCCCGGAGCGCACGTATCCACGCCTGCGTACCCTCGATGCCGTTCCGCACAACTTCCCAGCCCAGATTACCGAATTCATCGGGCGTAAACATGAGTTGGTCGAACTCGGTACGCTGCTCGCCTCGAAAAAATCGCGGCTGATCACGGTCACCGGGACAGGCGGAACGGGCAAGACACGCCTCGCGATGCAGGCAGCCGTTGACAATCTGCACTACTATGACGATGGCGTGTGGCTGGTGGAACTGGCAGGCGTAACGCAGGCGCGTGACGTGCCAACGGCAGTTGCGCTCGCGCTCGGCATTCCCCTCGGCAGCGATGCGGACGCTCGGACACAGGTCTTCCATCATCTTCAGCACCGCAAGACGCTGCTGGTGCTCGATAATTTCGAGCAGGTCGTCGAGGCGGCGAGGTTTATCAACGAAATGCTCAAGCAGTGCCCCGATGTTGTGTGCCTCATCTCCTCGCGCTTCCTCCTACACGTCGCAGGCGAGGTGGAATTTTCACTGGAGCCGATGCCGCTTCCGCCCGCAGATGTCGGCATTGAAGACTGTCTGCAGTACGAATCGATCCGTCTCTTCGTCGAACGGGGGCAGGGTGTCCGCTCGACTTTCGCGCCCAGCGATGAGAATCTGCCAGCGATCGCGGCGATCTGCCGGCGGCTGGAAGGACTGCCGCTCGCGGTCGAATTGACCGCGAGTCTGGTGCGCGGCATGACCCCGCAGCAGATACTGCCACGCCTCAGCGATGACCGTTTCAGGCTGCTGGCGACGACACGGCGCGACCTCGAGCCGCGTCAGCGGTCGTTGCGCGGCGCGATCGACTCGAGCTACGAACTGCTGAGTGAAGACGAACGAATGCTTTTTACGGAACTGTCCGTCTTTTCCGGTGGATTCTCGATCGACGTCGTCGATGAGGTCTGCACGACGCCAGGCGCGTTCGAATTGATCTTCGAACTGCGTGATAAATCGCTTCTGAAAACAAGTGAGATGCATGGCGAGCTGCGCTATACGATGCTGGAGACACTCCGCGAGTACGCTCTGGAGAAGCTGAAGGAGGAAGACCGGCTCACTGAACTTCGCGACCGCCACGCCGCCTGCTATCTCAGGCAGACGCAGCAGTGGAGCGAGCAGCTCGAAGGCTCCGGCGATGCCGCAATGGCGATGCGGCACACAATCATGGATCTGGATAACATTCGCGCCGGTATGGACTGGGCGGTACAGCAGGACGATTGCACCCTGATCATGGACTATGGGCGGGCAGTCGCGCGATTCTTTCTGGCACGCGGGCTCTACAGCGAAGGCGACCGTCGCCTGGCCATCGCCGAGCATCACTGCCGTCAAAATGAAAATAAATCATCGCTCGCGCGTCTGCTGCTGCAACGGGGGCGGTTCGCCTTTCGGCAGTCGCGTCTCGCCGAAGCACGCGCACTGTATCAGGAGAGCTATGAGATCAGCAAGAGCATCGGCGAGACGGCGCGTCTGATTCCGCCCTTGATCAGCCTCGGCAATATCGCCTGGGCAGGAAGCGATTTCGATACTGCGCGCACCCTCTGGCAGGAGGCGCTGGCGCTGGCGCGCGAAACGAAACAGACCAGTTATGAAGCCACAGTCGTCTCGAGCCTCGGCATACTGGCGAGTGGGCAGGGCGACTTCGAGGCGGCGGCGCACAACTTCGAGGCTGGACTCGCGGTCCACCGGCGCGATAACAACCAGGTCGAAATCGCCCAGACGCTGATGCATCTCGCCGATATGCTCTATCGGAAACGGGAGTTCGATGTCGCCTATACGAAAATGGCGGAGAGCCGCGACCAGTTCCTGATGCTCGGGCGCAAACAGGAGATATCACTCGCAACGATCCAGATCGCACATATCATGCTCGAGCAGGGCAAACTCGATGAAGCGGAGGTCAGCGCGGCGGAGGGATTGCGGGTAGCGAGAGAGATCGCCTCCCCGTGGAGCGAGATGTACGGATTGGCGGCACAGGGATGTGTCCGCGGAAAACGCGGAGATGTTCCAGGAGCCTTCGCTCTCTACCGGCAGTCGTGCCGCACTGCACAGCAGCTCGGCGACCGCAACCAGATCGCAAACCTGCTCAAATATGCAGGCTACACACTGCGTGAAAACGCGCTCATGGAGGACGCTTTTCGAACGCTTATCGCAGCCTATCACGAATACTCCGCACTACACCTTTACGATGCGGAGGAGGTACTCGCTATACTGAACGAGATTGGCAATGCGCAGGGTTATGACACCGATTTCGCTTCCGCAACAGGCAGCGTAGCTATGAACGCTGGCGCAGTTCAAGCCCTCCTTGACCGGTTTTAAAGTGAGCATTTCAAAAATAAGTGAACACGATGCCCCAAAACCGCCGAATTGGCACGATTTGTGCAATAGTCAAGCTTATGACTTCGCGCATGTCCCAGTACACTTTCCGACCTCTTTAGAAGCAGTTTAGAACTAACATTTCTAAAACCGTATTTCTAGCTCCAGAAGGAACCTCGATGAAAAGATCAGAATTGACGTATGCTCTTACGGCGCTCGCACTCTCAGCACTCCTGCTGCCTGCAGGAGCGCAGGGCGTCAGACTAAATCCGCCCCCGGCAAAACCGACGGTGGTCACGCTGACGATGCCTTCCGATCGCGATCCAGCTTCACTGACAATTACAAATGATGGTCAGCTCTATACAACGACGGGCGGGGATACGCCTACTCCGATTACCGGCGCAACGCTCCTGACGAACGGTTCGAACGCTGGCGGCGGATTGGAACTCCATGGCGCGATCCCGAATCCGGATCAGTTTGGCAGCTTCCTTCCTATCCAACGAATCGAGGCTTTCACGACCGAGACGGATGCGCTAACACCGTTCTCAAATGTCGGCATCGATCCGAAAACGGAACAACCTTTTCCTTACTCACCCTGGACCTTTGAGAGAATCACCGGCGGGCTCCCGGGCGGACATGGCTATCATCAGGGTTTTCGATTCGAGAAAACTCCTGGTGGCGCGGATTTGAACACCGGTGAGTTTTATGCACTGCTTAGCGCAACTCTAGCGGATCCGAATGATCCAGGCGATTTCGCGAGCACAAACTGGGGTATACGTGGCTTCCTAACGGGTGACCCGACTGTTCCGGAGCCAGGCAGTCTCGCTATGCTGGCTGGTCTCGGAATCACCGGCGTGTCAGTGCTCCTTCGCCGCCGTAAATTGCGTTCGTAGTTTTTATCTACAGTCCAAAACTATTCGGAGCCGAAGCGCTTGCAAGCGCTTCGGCTCCGAATTACATTCACTCGTGGTGGGAATCAGTCTTACTCAGTCATTGGAATAGAGGTACCAATTAGTCTCCGCCGTTGTATGGCAGTCCTGGCATTTCGCGAGGAGGACAAATCAGCCGGATTTTGCGAGCGCTTGCTCGATGTCGCTCCAGAGGTCCTCGCAAGTCTCCAGCCCGATGTGCAGACGCACCAGCCAGCGGCTGCCTTCACCCGACTCCCCTACCACCGATTTCGGTACCGTCATTGGCAACACCAGGCTTTCAAATCCGCCCCAACTGCACGCAATGCCAAAATACTGCAGTGAGTCTGTGAAGGCATAAGCAGAGGCTTTGCTGTCGTTTTTCAGCGCGATTGTAAGTAGTCCGCTCGTTCCTCGCAGCTGTCGCGCGGTCAGACTCTCCTGAGGGTCGGTCGCGATTCCGGGATAGAAAACCCGAGCGACCGCAGGATGTTCGAGCAGCGCATTCGCGAGACGTCGGGCGTTAGACTGATGCCGTTCCATACGTATCGGCAGCGTCCGTAGTCCACGTATCAGAAGCCATGCAGCGAACGGGTCGAGCATTGCTCCGAGCAGACAGCCCTCCTCCAGTGTCAGCTTACGCATCCGTTCGGCATTTCCAACCGCGACCCCGGCCACCATATCGCTGTGTCCGCCCAGATATTTCGTCGCGGAGTGGACAACAAGATCGATGCCAAATTTCAACGGCTGTTGGAAAATGGGAGATGCCCAGGAGTTGTCGATCACCGTGGCAGCGCCATGCTCTTTTGCGATCGTCGCGACCGCTGCTATGTCCTGCTGTTTCATCACGACACTCGAGGGCGATTCGAGGTACAGCAGCGCAGTATTCGGGCGCAGAGCGTCGGCATAATCCTGCGGATCGGCTCCATCGACGAAGGTGACCGATACCTCGAATCGCTTAAGATAGTCACTGAGAAACTGCCGTGTCGGACCATAGACCGTCTGCGGCGCGATTACATGATCGCCGCTTTTGACACACGAAAGAATTGCCGCCGAGATCGCGCCCATGCCGCTGCCAAAGCACCGTGCACGATCCCCCCCTTCGAGTGCGGCAATTTTTGCTTCGGCGATTTCGGTGGTCGGGTTGGCGACTCGAGAATAGTCATATGCCTCGCTAACCCCGCCTGCTGGCTGCAAGGTGCCGTCAGGCGAAGTCCTATAATTCCTGGCACGTGCCTCACAATTCGGAAAAGTGAACAGCGAGTTTTGAAAAAGTGGCGGCGTTGCAGCGCCGAAATAAGCAGACGGGTCCTCCCCATGATGAGCGCAGATCGTCTCGATGCCCGGGCGAAGGGTGTTGACGGAATCGGCGACGAAAGGACTAGAGGACAATATATCGGTTGACGAAATAATGGGCGGTTCGCTGTTGGGCTGGTCGGGCATCGCTTACACTTTCCTGTCTGTTCTGGCTGACCTGTATTCTAGCCGAATTCTCTCCCACTGAAAGGCTGCCATCGTTACTACGATGGCAGCCTTTTTATGTCGATTCGGTTGGATCAGGTATTATTGGATCGGGTATTATTGGATCGGGTATCTAAATGAGAAAATGGAATACCATGCTTTTTCCGTAACTATTCGCCCCGCCGTATTTCTCGCATTATTTCTAACACTTATAGACGGCAGCTGTATCTACTCCCCTCTCCCGAAGCTTCGGGAGAGGGGTGAATAGTTACTTTTTTCTTTTGCTATCGATTGTTTAGTTCTTACCGTCGGGCGATTTCGCAGGGGGGTCGGACGCTTTTGCCGGAGTATCGTCCGTTTTGGCGGGAGCATCGGTTTTCACATCGGGTTTACCCGTCGATTTGGCGCCGGCTGATTTTGCAGAAGAAGGCGAGGTATTCGGTACGTCCGGGATTACGGCGTCGTAGATCGTATCGACATAGAAGCCGAGGTCTTCCGGGTTTTCACGCAGCGTGTAGTCCATGACGTACCATTGATTTTTGTACTTCTGCAGCTTCATGTCCCGGTTTCGTATTACACGGAACACGCCATCCTCATCTTTGTAGACGCCATGCTCTTCCACGACCGCATCCCAGCGGCTCGCGGCATCGACGGGCGTAAGCGATTTGAGGAGGTAGACTTTGGGCACGAAGGAGCCGCGGGAAGTCTCGAACAGTATCGGTGGGTGTTTGGTACCCGCCATGTCGGTGGGTCCAAATCCGCGGTACCACTGGTAACGCTTTTCGACGGCGTAGGAATCCTGCGTCGGCGCCATCAACTGCATCAGCATCATTTTTTTGTCTTTACGCCGATAAGCATTCTCAAAGCTATCGATCACTGCGGTGACCTGTGCGCGTGCTGTGCCGCCCGGCTTGCTGGCTGTGCTGGTCTTTTTCGACTTACCAACAGTCCTGCGTTTTGTTGTGCGCCGTTTGGTTGTGGTTGTTTTCGCGCGCCGTTTGCTCTGCTGTGCTGCAGCGTTCGGGACTGGGGTCAGTATCGTGAGTGCCAGCATACCGATCGCCATCCATGCTGCGGTTCGCCAGAATTTTTGTTTCATATGTCGTTTTTTCCTTTCCAATCCGAGGCCGATTCTAATCCGTTAATGAAGGGTCTCACCGGTAAGAGATTACAAAAGCGCACTGCTGAGCACGTAGTGATAACCTATATGTACGGCGCTAATCGCCACATGACGTATATTTTACCTGTATATAGATAATACCTCCCTGATCGCGCATATTTATAGACGGCTGAAACCGCTTATTGTGACAGGAGTGATGCGTTTGCTCGGTGGTCGTTATGGATCCACTGCAACATAAACCCTCTGTCGATTGTCAGCAGTAGACTGAATGAGCCCCAATGCCCCTGCCGCGTTGACTTCGATCGCCTGTGTAGCGTACAATCAAAATCGGTGTCGACTGAGTTTCGCTCTGCGGGAAAGACGGTTTTGACGTCTCTATGCACGCAATTCAGATGCGAAATATCCGCAATTCCCATACCTATTGCCGTTCTCATACCCATTTCCGTGCTTAAGGATGTTACATACGATGAAATACGCTGCGCCGCCCTACATGTACGACGTGCTTCCTGCCGCCCCACCGAAAGAGAGCTGGCTGCACACGGCAAAATGGCGCTACGTCGAGGGCGTGTTTCGAGAGGTATGCCGCCGTTATGGATACCGTGAAATACGTACGCCGATCCTAGAGCAGACCGACCTGTTCAAGCGCAGCATCGGTGAGGCGACCGACATCGTTTCTAAAGAGATGTTCACGTTCACTCGCGAAGGCAGCGAGCGCAGCCTGACGATGAAGCCGGAAGGAACCGCTCCCGTCGTTCGCGCCTGCATCGAACACAGCCTCTTCGCCGAAAACCCGCTGCTGAAGCTTTATTATATCGGGCAGAATTTCCGGTATGAGCGCGGACAGAAGGGTCGCTATCGCCAGCACCAACAGCTCGGCATCGAGGCGTTCGGGTCAGACGATCCTGCGATCGACGCCGAAGTGATCACGCTGGCGATGGAGTTTTACCGAACACTGGGCATCACGGAGATGGAACTTCACATCAACTCGGTCGGCACGGCGGCGACCCGCCCGCTCTATAAAGAAGCGCTGCGCGATTTCGTAAGACCCTTCCTCACCGAGATGAGCGCGGAAGGACAGAGGCGGTTCGAACTCAATCCGCTTCGTATGCTGGACACAAAAGATAAAAATGATTTACGACTGCTGGCAGATGCGCCTCACATGACCGACTACCTCGACGAAGAGTGCCGCATACACTTCGCGCAACTGCAGACCTATCTGACCGCGCTCGGTGTGCCCTATGTCGTCGATCCGACGCTGGTGCGCGGCTTCGATTACTATACGAAGACCGCGTTCGAGATCAAAGGCAAAAATCTCGGTTCGCAGGATGCGCTCGGGGGCGGAGGGCGTTATGACGGTCTCGTCGAAGAGTGCGGCGGCAACGCGACACCGGGTATCGGGTTCGGACTCGGAATGGAGCGCTGTCTCATTACGCTCGAGACGCTGGGCATCGCCCTGCCCGTTCCAAGTGAAGCACCGCTCGCGTTCATTATTATGCTGGGGGAAGAGTCGGTCGTGAAACCAGTCGCCGTCCAGCTGCTCGGCAGTCTGCGAACTGCCGGTATCGCCGCTGAAATGGACTACAAAGGGCGTAACTTCAAGAAGCAGCTCAAACGCGCCGACGAACTCGGCGCCGCTTATACACTGCTGGTCGGCGATGAGGAGGCATCGCGCGGAGTCGTAGCAATCCGCAGTCAGGCAACCAAAGAGCAGCGTGAAGTCCCGCTTGCAGACGCGGCAGCGTCTCTGCTGGCGTTGTAAAACAACGTCTGCCAATCAGACTGGACCAGGGTATCGCATAGGTGCCTCAGTAATTGGGGAACATACGCATAGCAACTGCGTCATTCGTAGTGATTGCAAACGCATTTGGGCTTTTGCAGCAGCTAGTTTTTGCTTATGATCGTAAATTAGCGGCGGGATACATCCAGATGTTAGCCCAATATATTTGGGATATGGGGATAAACGAATGGCAGGAGAGACACGAACAGAAACTCAGACCAGCCAGCATCAGATGCGTACGGAAACGCTGTCGCTGGGCGAACTTTTTTCCGAATTGACACGTGAAACGTCGGTTCTCTTCCGTGACGAAGTGCAGCTGGCAAAAGCCGAGGTAACCCAAAAAGTCTCGACCATCAGCAAAAACGCGGTTTGGCTCGCAGTCGGGGGAGCGTTGGCTTACGCGGGTGTTCTGGCATTGGTCGCCGCGGCGATCGCCGGGATCGTCGCGGCAGGACTTCCGGTATGGGCATCGGCGCTGATTGTGGGGCTTGTGCTTGCAGCGATCGGCGGCGGACTGTTTATGAAGGGCTTTGGTGGCGTCAAAAATGCCAATCCGATGCCGCAGCAAACGATTCAGACAATCAAGGAGGATGGCGAATGGGCAAAGCAGCAGATAAAATAGTAGATCAAAACGCGAATGTGGGTGCTCAATCTTCCTCCGATAACATAGATGCAAAAGAGGCGGCCGCTATTATGCTGGGCAGCGCTCAGGTGACTGATGGGGCTCAGTCAGCGGTCGTACCTGATACTGTGCGGTCTGCTTCCCTCGTCGGTGAGAGTAATCCGAGTGCGGTACTCGAAGCGACCATGCCGCCGGAAGGCGATGTCGAAGCCACCAGGGCGCACATCGAGCGTACGCGTGCGGCGATGAGCAGCACAATCGACGCGATCAAGGATAAAATCAGCCCGCAATCTTTAGCGGAAGAGGCAAAAGCTTCTGCACGGACAGCAGTGAATGACAAAGTGGACCATATCAAGCGGTCTGTCGAGCCGATGATGAACTCCGCGCGTCGAAAAGCCAACGATGCTTTTTACTCCGCGAAAAGAGAAATGCAGGATCCCCAGCAGGCAATGCGCAAAGCGGCAAAAGGTGTCTCCGAGACAGCAAAAAAACGTCCGGGACTGGTCGCCGCGATTGCTGGTGGACTGCTTGTCATTCTCATCCGCAACCACCGAAGAAACGCACGCAACGACCGACAGGATCGTCGTCGCTGATTCTCGTTTCACCAGTAACTATTCAGTCTGCCTCCGGTTCGACCTCACAGACAGAATATGTGCATCCACCCCTTCTCCCGAAGCTTCGGGAGAAGGGGTTGGGGGTGAATTGTTACGAAAAAACCACAGAAGTTTAGACATGCTACTATGTTACGGAAAATACTGTGATCATCGCGCTATCGTCTTTTGTGCCTGACGAGCCTGTTGCTGCTGTTGGTAGAGCGCACGATCCATCAGCAGCGCATGACTGCCAAGCGGCACCGCCTGTAAGAGAAGCTGCGTTCCATTCTGATTCGGACGTGCAGCGAAACAGACAGGTTTGGGAAGATGCAGATGGAGCAGGCGGTCTGCCGTCCAGATCAACGGTCGCTTTTCCCGCATCGCATGGAGCATCGGGCCGCGCACATCGATTACCGACCCCCGCCGCGCAAAACTACGTAATGGCTCGAGCGTTCCTATATGTGGACTGGCACTGTTCGCCGTCGCGAGCGCGGCGGGCGCAACAAACTTCCCCCACACCTCAGCGCACACGCCCCGCTCCGCGAAAAACAACTGCTGTTGATCGAGATCGACACTGAAATTCAGACGTGCGGCAAAATACGGCACCTCGATACGAACATAACGGCACAGTCCGTAGAAGCAGACACCTGGCGTAACACCGAACACATCCGCCATCTGCCAGACGTTCATATTTGCACGCTGCGCCTGTTCGCGAAGTTCATCGGGCGGCATCATCACACGGTAGGAAATCGCGCGAGCGAGCCGGGATGAACTCGGATTATTATTGCATTCCAGCCACATCCGCCACCAGCCAAATCGGTGCCAGCATCGCCAGTAGAGCACCGAGAAAATGCCCTGTAGACGCTGCAGACTGCGCTGAGCAGCGCCGGTTTCGAGCGCGGCAATCTGCCATTGACCTGTCAGTGCATCGTAGTCGAAACTGCTTTTCCAATCCGGTTCTTCGCCGAAGAGGCTGCTGGGAAGCGCTCCAATATCGAGACGTAAAAGGAGGTTTTCCAAAGTGGGACCGACTGGCACGGACAAATCGAAACGCTGATGAAACATACGCGCTATCGCTGCAACCAGTTTCTCTTCCGTCGCGTCCATCCAACTTCCGGCTCCAAACCGACGATCGATCTCTGCGCAGAAAGCTTCGAGTTCGTTCCCTGCCAATATATCGGGCACACCGGAGTAAATTGGCGTCTCCGTAGGTTCGTTTTGTATTTCCATAACGCTTATTTGCTGCGAAGTCACTTGATCAGGACTATCGCGCGTTTCATCTGGCGCTCACGATAGTTTTACCAATACATACATAAATATGTGCTTATTTGTCTACTTACAATACGTTCCATCCTCCCTGCTTTGTTTCCTGTTTCGACTCGAAGGGAGCGCTTGTGATTTTCGGTCAGGAAGAAGGGACATCGCCCGCTCAAGAAGCGCCAGATGTCGCGCTAACGTTCGGACAGCATTTCGGTTATAATGAGAAAGGGAACACTATGTAGCGACAAGGCGTGCCATTGCAGACCGGGAAATGCAGGTGGGAGGCGAACGTGATGCAGCAGGGAGCTAGCGGACAACCGAATCAGGCAGGTGGGCAGAGAACAGTCTGCGACAAATGCGGCGCGAACAATTTCATCGGGCAGCCTCAGTGCTGGCAGTGCCGAGCAGCGCTGCCGGGAGCGGCGAGCGGGATCAAGCCGACTACGGCTCCGGTTTTCTCAACGATGCCACATGCCAATCATGGACATCAGCCTGCAATTGCTGCCTACCCTCCCGTACCGGCCAATGCAGCACAGTCCGTCAGCCGCACGAACTTTCCTCTGGTTTTCGGAGGTATTGCAGCGGTCACATTCGTGTTGGTGTTGATGTTCGCGATGCACACTCATCCGGAGGCGGTACGCACACCCGCAGTATCCATGCCGGTTCGATCGGCAGACAGCACGGGATCGATCGACTCCACGCCAGAGAGCACTAATGCAAGTAAATCCACACCTGTCGACCCGGTCGATGAGCAAGCGCGGCGCGTAATTCAAACCGAATCGCCTAAAATTGGAATTCCACCTTCTGTGAGCGTCTCACCCGATGGACGGGTACACCTACGGAGTGGCGGCACAATCAGCAAGGAAGAATGGGATAATGCGCGGCGTAAAGCGCAGGAAAGCTCGGTCATGCAAGACTCTGCTCCCCCTACGCCGCCACTTTAGAATCTTGTGGTATTGTGTAACTATCAACCCTGCCTTCAGTTTTGCACTATCAGGCAGAATATCTGCGTTTACTCCCCCTCTCCCGAAGCTTCGTGAGAGGGGTCGGGTATGAGGGTGAATAGTTAACGGGTTGTGCTAGTTTTCGCCCATTCTGTTGCTTTCTCTACTGATATCGGGAAAGTCTTGGGCTTAAAGCCAAAGAAACCGGTTCTTCACAGAAATTTTAGTCCCTAGTTGCGCTCTTATCGACGCAAAACAGTAGACAAAAAGATAAAAGCGTTCAAATCAGTGCTCTTTGAGGGCTGATTTTACCAGACATAAGTTTACATATAAAACTAGCACAACTCGTTAGTTACGTTATTGTTAAGACACAGCCACCCGCAAAACCCGGGGCTTTATCTCCGTGCTCCGAGGGTGGTGAAATGTGACCGCCATAACGGTACACGCAGAACGATCAGTCTGGTTCGGAACCGGAGAGGCGTTCCAACTCCGCTTCGAAAAGCGCTTGATCGGCGGCGGTATTGCGCTGAGGTCTGGCAGGCGGATCAGGAGTTGCTTCGGGTTTGGGGGGCATTGGCGGCGCGAGTTCGTCCAATCCCGTTCGCTTTTGTACTGTGAGAGTATCGGTATCGGTGTCGGCTACGCGCACCAGTTCGGCTCGCCAGTAGCCTTCCTGATGTCGCATTTCGGATTTGGGGACGATGCGAGGCGGCGTCATTTTGCCGTCTTTTGCTTTGTCTTTGCTGCGATCGACGCGATCGAGGCGTGCCATTTCGTTTTGCCATAGCGCATCGTTATGGCGCTGAATGGCGGACTGCCGGACTGAATCCTGCTGTTTGCGCGCCGCTTCCGCCGCCTGTCGCTTGCGCGCTTCCTCCTGCGCTCGCCGGAGCGCTTCCGGGTCACGCAGATACGCCTGCTCTTCCAGCGTAAGGCGCAGTCCAGCGTCGGCGAGTGTATTTCCGATGGCGGGCGCGGCGGGCAGTATGCGTTCACGCGGCGAGAGCAGTGAAGAGCCGGGATTGTAGGTGTCGGGCGCGCAGGGAATGCCGCGTTCGGCGCACCAGCGTTGCAGCGCGGGACGCAGCACTTCGCCCTGCCCGTGAATGACGCGGACAAGGCGTAGTCCTCGCCATTTCGACCAGTGTTTTTCGAGCGTATGCTGCATCTGCTCGGCGGTCAAACCGTGCAGATCCGCTTCCACATCTACCTCTTTACCACTCCGTTGATACCCCACGCTATTCGTCCCGCCTTGCTGATATGCCTCGCTCTCAATGAGCGATCCTCCATCTTATACGTGCGGAAGCAGCAGGATATTCCCTGTATGTTGGATACCTTCGACTAAAGACCAGGCAGTAAGAAGGGGCGCGTTCGACAGCGCCCCTACAAAGCCGGGATGCTTAAGCCTTTACAGCTGCTTTAACTTTCCATGTCGAGCGGGCGGAAGAAGCTCGACATCAACCAGCCTCCGAAACCAACGATCACGCCAAAGAAATTCATGAATGCGAAGAGCCCGATCATCATCAGTGATCCCATCGACAAAGGACCGCTCGTTAGCGCAGCATACCATAACAGAAAGTGTACGACCAGACTGGTCAGCAGAATGGCGACGATCGCGCTGTTGCACTCCTGCTTTATGGCGCAGACAATCGCATAGATGACCAATGCAATCATGGGACCAAAGAGGAATGTTACAACCAGCATCACCATCACGTCGGTGACTGCATCATCATAGCCTGGAATGACACGTGTCGCGCCCAGCAATAGACTGATCAGAAACATATCTGCGAACATTACCCAGATCGATAAACCGGGACTCCGGTGGACGATTAGCGCGGAGGCGATGAGTATTGGCAGGGAGAACGCGAGAAACTTTTCCAGGCACTCAATAATTCCTACATGCGGACGACCGTATCCGCCGGTCATCATCGAGGGAGAATACGCGCCCGCTGGCAGTCCGGCGCCCATCATCGGGTGTGGGACACTGCCGGGCATATTGATCGCGTTCGGCTGTGGGTATGAGCCGGGCAGTCCATTGAAGACCGGTGCATTGTTTGGAATTTGTATCACTTCGCCGGTCAGGGTCGTGCGGGAGATGGTGGCGTTCGGTGGCGGCGCGTTCGTCGGCATTCCTTGCTGGACGGGAGCGCCATACAGCGGCTGCGCCTGCATCGGCTGATTCATATTAAGCGGAGGCGCCTGGTGCACCGGCGCCGGTCCGCCCCCGGCGATCGGACGATTGCACCATTCACAGACATTGGGAACGCGGCTGTCCATACCGCAGGATCGACAGATCATGCGTTTATCCTCCTGCCTGTGAGAGTTGCAGGCTGCTCATCATTTTTTTGAAGACGGGCATGATTTCTTTTTCGCTCTCTTTCGGGCAGTGACCGATCATCTGGATACGGCGATCGCCGGAGAGTAGGGTCTCGCGTATGCCGACCATCTCTTTGAGTCCAGACACTTCCAGTTCCTTATAGGTAAAGTCCGTAACGAAGGCGTCTGTATTGGCAATGTGCTCGGTCGTTGTATTCCCTTCTGTGTAATCAGGATACAGTTTGCCAGTCTGCAGTTCGGAGCCCTTCGCGAGATGCAGCTTTTCCAGCGGAGTTCTGCCTGCTCCGTTCGCACCCGGCATCATACCGCCGAGTCCCGCGGGCCCTTTGTCGATATCCGCCATCAGGGAACCCATTAGGTCGGACGATACCGTAAGAGCGGTATATTGGTCTGCATCGAAACGGATCACGTTCTTGACGCCATGCTCACTTGTCTCGCCAGGCGACCAGTTATCAGGGTACTTGATCGTGAGGGACTTATCATTCGCGGCATAAAGCTTCATTCCCCCGGGCGTAGCGGCGCCTCCTGATGGGCGTGAAAATGTTGCGAGCACGATGGCAAATAGAATTACCGAAGGAATCCAGACAAGCCGATAGACTAAACGTTTCGACATTTGATTACTTTCTTGCAATGCGTTGAACTTCGTAGCGAATCTCACTTTCAGGTTTCGTATTTACCCGGGATTATCCTGCCGAGTTTTGACTTTGTCCGCTCGTTTCCCTCTGTTTCCTTCTGGTTTCGAGGCGATCAGGATCGACTTCGTGTCGAGCGCAATTACAACAGGCCGTTCGCTGGCATTGATACCCAGAAGAGATACGTGCCCTGTTGGGTATGCGTTTCAATCTTCGGGCACAGGCATTCTTCAAGGAGCGTTTGTTCGTACAGTACAATAAAGTTAGAGAGAGAGGTAATAAAAAGGATCATCGGAAAGCAATCAGAAGTGAAAAGTGCGTCGATCGACGAGGTCGTGCCCGGTGTCTATCAGATCGGTCTCGCCTGGAGTAACGTCTATCTGCTGACCGGTTTAGAAGAGCAACATGCTGCGCTTATCGACACTGGTCTGCAAAAGGACCGCCCGATGCTCATTGCAGCGCTGTCGAAATTGGGGATTCGTCCCGAGCAGATCAAAACAATTTTCCTGACGCATGCACACACCGACCATGCTGGGAACGCAGCTTATTTCGCTGCGCTCGGCGCAAATATTGCCGTCCACAGCGATGAGGCATGTTACCTGACGCCGCCACGGACTACGTATACCCCTTCGGGACTGTTGAAACTGCTGCGCCCGCTCAATGCAGTCATATTTGCTGGCGCGGAGGTGCTGTATCCTGTGGAACGATGCCGGGTCTCAGAGGTTCTCAAAGATGGGGATTGTGTGGAGACTGCAGGTGGAGCACTGTGCGTGATCGCGACGCCGGGGCATACGCCCGGTCAGGTCGCCTACTATCGGGAGCGTGACAGTCTACTGTTTAGCGGAGACGCAATCTTGAATGTGATCCCAATCCGCCAGAAGAACGGGCTGAGTCTGCCGCCCGTGTTCTTGAACTCAATTCCTGGTCAGGTCGTGCCAAGCGCGAGACGACTGGTAGCTCTGCAGCCGAAATTGCTCTGCTCGGGGCATGGCTGGACACTGCGGGACCGAACTGCCGAACGACTCGCACACTGGGCATCTGGACTCTGAACAGCTTGTCTCAGCCTGTTGCCCCAGCCATACAATAAAAGCAATCAAAGAACCGTTTCGAACGATACATAAATGCGATTCTCACGATTGTACCAGCCAATGATAATAAACAACTATTGCGTCAGCCCAGCCTGCAAACGATCGTAGATTCGATCCAGCTCCAGAGTAGCGGTCTCATCGAAGCGGAAGCCAACAGGACCTCGAACCAATATGTTGCGGAAGATACCATGCCGCACCATGAGGTGCTTTTCGACGGCGAGATAGCCATCCAGACCCACTGCCAGCGCGAGTATCGAGCCGATCAGCGGCGAGATCGCATAAATACGTTCGCTGTCCCCCGCCTCCAGCGCATGCCACAGCGCCACGATCGCCTCCAGAAGATCCGTCCCCGGCATCGTTCCGGCAATGCCGCGTCGATAGTTTTCAACGAGCATCGTTCCGCCGGACCCCTCATAGATCGGGGCATTATTTTGCGTAGCAGCGTTGATCGCGCTGATTACAGGTCCAACCGGCGACGCTTCCGGCTTGAACCCGACTCGACCCGGATGATCTGAGAAGAGCGATGACTGGAAGGCTGCAGACATCGGTTTGCCGACATAGCTGGAGGCATCCTGCACGATCAGCGGAAGCGGAGTGGCGGCGAGCAGAGCTTCATAATACCCACGCAGTTCTTTATCATCGAGACTTACGGACAGAGGCGGGATCGCCATCAGGGCAGTTGCACCGATTGAAGCGGCATGCCGAGCGTACTCTACGGCAGCGAACGTGCTTTCTGCCCCGACGCTGATCACAACACTGCCACGATTGTTGCTGATCTGCACCAAAAACGACGCCACTTCTCTTCGCTCCTCGCCCGTCAGACGCAGCAGTTCTGAAGCGAGTGCGAATACGATTCCGTTTGCGCCGCAGGCGTAGGCATATTCGACTTCCGCTTTCAAACAGTCGAAATCGATCGTGTAATCTTCATGATAGGGCATATGCACGACTGGCAGAATTCCCTTTGGCAGTGAGTACAATCGCGTCTCCATTTCATCACATAATCATATATTTACTCATTGAGCGAGCGCATACCGACACTGCCGCGCTGGGCGTCCGCATGAATTTGCAGCCGTACGCTGTCGGGCCTGACTTAATTCTGCTCGTTCATGACTCGGCGGTCGGAACACACTCACTGGTAATGGTCTCAGGATGAGCACAAAGAGGATTTGCTGTGATCGGCCTGTCGATGGAGCTATTCCTGAGGAATGTGCTCCCGCCCATAGCGCAGTGTTTTCGCCATCCATATCAACTCTTTCAGGAATTTATCCATGCTCTGAACATAGGAGGTATCCTGGAGGACGCCCGTTTCATCAAAAAGCTGCTGGACTTTGGAAAAGTTACCGTCCCAGAAGATCGTGACCAAACCGAGTTCGCGCATCACGGGCAGCAGGCTCTCGATCACGCGCGTACCGCCGAACCCACCCGCCGACACGCCGCAAATCCCCACCGCTTTGTGAATGTACTCTTTGAGGTTCGTGTCCAGTGCGTGTTTAAGCATGCCCGGATAGCCATGATTGTATTCTGGAGTGACGATGATCAGCGCATCCGCCCGCTCCATGGCTGCTGAGAAACTCGGGATTTTAATGTTCTCGCCCGCGTCGGTCATGGACAGCGGGAGCGCGCGCACGTCGATCAGCTCGGTCTCGACGCCTTTTCGCTTCCCGACTTCAGAAAGAATAAAATTGGCAACGTGTTCGCTGGCGCGTCCTTGCCTTGGCGTTCCAAGCAATATTGGGATGAAAAGCGGACGTTCGTTGTCCAATCAAGCACTCTCCTTCGTCACCTTGTCTGAATTTTTCCTGTTCAGCTTTCTTGAAGACACAACTTATATTTTCCTCGACGCTTCAGGGCATCTGCACCGATTCAAGAAACGCTTTTGGCTGACTTTCCTCGAAGCGCGCGTGCATGTGGACCTGAGGAATAGAGCCCCGAGACACGAGACGCGGCTTTCAGTGGCTTGCCGTCAGGTTTGGTATGGGGGATTTTAGGAACAAGATTCGGATCGTATTTAGAGCCAGCGGAAACCTGAATCATGGTGATACGGATGCGTGTCGGGAAGAATTTCTCGGGATCGGTTCGCGTGTGGGTTTTGTTACCGTCCTTGTCCTTCATCACCAGATCCATCTGCTTGATGCCCTCAGACCAGATAATGGCGTCGTTCTCCCAGAAGGACTTCATCGGGACGTCCTTGTCGTATACGCCTTTCCCTTTGTAGACATCGGTTCCGGTGCAGCCGTAGCCGTTGCCCTGACCGTGGTTGGGGATGTAGCACAGGCTCCATTGGACGGGTTCGCCGTTCGTCGGACACTTGATGACCTCGGTGCGGATGTGAACGGTGCCGTTACGATAGTCTATCGGGCTGGTCCAGTCGCGCGGTCTCCGGGAATTGATAGCGGCGCCCCGAACATAATAGTGCGACCTGCTCGGCGTCGAGTTATCGGCATCCTTTTTGGTAAAGGTAAAGGTGACATCGAACAGCACAAACTGTTCTGCACGTCCTGCCGTGGGGGTCAGAATCAGAGCCAACAAGGCAGCAGGAAGGCACAGAGTCGCTATAATCGCACTTAACGAACGAAGTCTAAACATAATGCCTCCCTGTTCACGAACGATCTGCCCCGCCTCTTGTTAGATAGCTTGTATAGTTCGCTCTGCTCGTCTTTTCGCCGTGCGCCCAGCTTTCCCCTGCCATCCTGGACTGACCGATTCCAACCCGCAGTCAGCCACTATGGATTTGTCCTGTGGCAGCTTCCCTTCTGTTATGCTTGCCGCAGGCGTCAATGTCGCCGCATAGGAATCTGGCGTTCCAGCGCGCTTCGGTCCCAGTTCGCCAGCGTCGCCGCGCCTTCATAAGTCGTTTGCAGAAACGCGAGCAAGGTCTGCGCAGGGTCTTCGGATGTGCGCACGGCTTCGTATGGGAGGACAAATTCGCCCAATTTATCATGGAAGTACGCCGCTTCCGGCAGAACGGGCCACTCGTTGAAACCGGCTGGATTTGGATAGGCATAGGCGTAGAAGGCGGCTTCGCCTAAGCCCGCCCCTGCCCAGAACCCGGCGCTCGAAACCTCATGCGAGTACGCCTCTTCCATTACCCAGTCCGCGCAATGGGGCGCGCCGCCGGGATGCCTGGGCGCGCTTCGCCCTGAGAAACGTGTGACGGCCAGGTCGAGGGCGCCCCAGAAAAGATGAACCGGACTCGCTTTCCCAATGAAGCGGGCGCGGAATTCCGCGAAGACCTGCTCCACCGTGACGAGTACACTCCAGAAGCGGTGGACAGCGGCAGCATCGTAGCTGGCATGCGTTCTGTCCTCAGCGAAGGGGATCGCCTCTACGACTTCTACCGGTCGGGCATATATGGCAATGTGAATGCCCAGCTCACCAAGCGCTTGCATTATTTTGCTGTAAAAATCTGCAACTGCCTTCGGCTCGAGCGCGAACGAACGCTCCTCGCCTCCAGAGACGGTAATTCGCAGCACATGATCGACGAAATTGAAATCGATGGCAAACGCGCCTGTGCCATAAGCGATCGGAGATGTCGTGAGGCCGCGCGTCGTGACATACAGCGCGCTGCCCCAGTAGTGATTGATTGGCGGCGAGAGCTCCAGACGTATCTTGCCTACGATCTGTACCCAGAGTAGGAGAGTGGTGCATGTGTCTTTCCAGATCTCGAACGGAGGCATCTCGGGCCAACTGACGGTTCGCTGAGGTTGAGTTCTGCGATGTACAGAAATAAAAAGCGGATGTTCGTTTTCCAAGTAGACCTCTATGTTCCTCGCTTAAAGCACGCATCGTTTAGCCTACCAAAACCTGCCGCCCATCTTGCCAGATCGACCCACCAGATTTCTGACCGTATTTCGAAATTGTGCTGTTACTGTAGAAGTTTGATAATCGCTGCGAGCTCCGCCTTCCGTACTGGATATGGCGTCTGGTCGAGCCCTCTTTGGACACGCATCAATGCCGTCTTCCCATAGAGGTCGCGAAGATCGCGATCTGCTCCATGCGCCAATAGATAAGAGATAGTCGTAGGATGCTTGCCTGCCACAGCGCTGAATAATGCGGTATTTCCAGAATCAGTCTGAGCATTGACGTCGACTCCTCGGTCGATAAGATCCGCGACGATGTCGTCTGCACCGATTCTCGAGGCAAACATTAGAGATGTGAAGCTGATTCTGGGATTGACCGCATTTACATCGGGCTTATGTCGAAGGACGACACGTGCCGTGTCAGTATAGTGGAAATACAGCATATCGTTCAGCAGGGGGTTCCCGTCCTCGTCTCGGCTGTTGACGTTCGCTCCCTGATGTAGTATATCGTTTACTGCGCTGGAGTCGTTGCGCATCGCCGCCCGCCACAGGCGGATATCGAGTGCCCGCTGATGAAATTGGGGGTAAGAGTGAAAGGCGCTTACCAATGCGACAACGACCAGGCAGAGGACTACTCCACCGAATAGTATCCCGATTTTCAAGGGGTTCGTTTGCTGCGGTCGGTTCATGGGTCAAATCCTCGCTAATCGTTAGTTTCACGAAGTTTTATCGTTTTGGAT
The DNA here is from genome assembly GCA_038216735.1 of Chthonomonadales bacterium. Taxonomy (GTDB): domain Bacteria; phylum Armatimonadota; class Chthonomonadetes; order Chthonomonadales; family Chthonomonadaceae; genus JBBQPY01. The sequence goes on along the minus strand of JBBQPY010000074.1, from coordinate 104 downwards.
CGGGTAGAGCCGCTTGAGTTTGATCCGTGCGTCTTCGGCTCGAAACTGCCAATTCACGGTATGGGGACGCTGATTACGCTGGTATTCCCAGGCGGCCACTTCCG
>JBBQPY010000073.1:0-23904 GCA_038216735.1 Chthonomonadales bacterium | reverse complement strand
AGGAAAATGGGGGCAAAGCCTCCGCGCTCAACTACGGCTTGCTGATCGCGCAGGGCGATATCATGGTCTCGCTGGATGCCGACACACTGTTTGCACCCGACACCATCACCCGTCTGGTGCGCCATTTCGCCGACAAGAACGTCGGCGCGGTCTCCGGCAACGTGCGCGTCGGCAACACACACAATATCTTCACGAAATGGCAGTCGCTCGAGTATACGACGAGCCAGAACTTCGATCGGCGCGGCTATGATCTATTGAACTGCATCACGGTCGTGCCGGGCGCGGTCGGCGCGATGCGACGCTCAGCGGTGGTCGGGGTAGGCGGCTACACGCATGACACGCTCGCAGAAGATACGGATCTGACCTGGAAAATGAGGCGTGCAGGCTGGCGAATCGTCAACGATAATTCCGCGATGGCATACACTGAGGCGCCCGAAACTCTCCGGGACCTCGCCAAGCAGCGGTTTCGGTGGGCGTTCGGTACCCTGCAATGTTTGTGGAAGCATCGCGGAGCGCTCGGTCACAACGGCGCGTTCGGGTGGCTCGCTCTGCCGAGTTTGTGGCTGTATCAGATTCTGTTCCCGGCGATTTCGCCGTTCATGGACATCGGAATGGTGTTCGCGCTGTTTTCGGGGAATTTCGTCGTCTTCGGGAAGTTCTTCCTGGGGATGTTCGCGATCGAGTTCGTGGCGGCATTCATCGCGCTGCGAATGGACAAAGGCGACCTGCGACTTCTGCCCTGGCTGTTTTTGCAGCGCTTCGTCTATCGGCAATTGATGTACTATGTGATACTCAAATCGCTTGTCGCGGCGATCCGAGGTGGGGCAGTTGGCTGGAACAAACTGGAGCGCACTGGCACCGCCCGCATCGAACAGACGAAGCCGATGTGACGAGCCCTCACCCCAATCCCTCTCCCTACCACTCATTCCACGCTAGGGAGAGGAGCGAATGTAATCTACCCTGGGTTGTGCCGCGCTAAAGACCGGCGGGCTAATGGGAAATCATTCTTTAACCAGTATATCGAGAAGGGCGGTGACGTTGTCGAGCCCATGCTGGCTGTCGTAACCGACCATCTGGTTGCGAATATTGCCCTTTTTGTCGATTACGACCAGAAACGGGATGCCATCGTGCGGATATTTTGCCCGGAGGTCGGGAATATCCATCGCAAAAGCGATTGGATAGTTAATGCCAAGGCTTTTGATCGCATCCGGAACTTGATCGCGGGTGCTTGCATCGTCTTCTGAAATCCCGATCACCTGAACGCCACGATCTTTGTATTTGGTGTAGACAGCTGTCAGTTCGGGAATGCTCTGGCGGCAGGGCCCGCACCAGGTAGCCCAGTAGTCCATGATCACGACTTTGCCTTTGAGCGCGGCAAGCGAGGTTGCAGGAGCATCGCCAGTCAGTTTGAGAGGAATGTCGGGCGCTGGGTTCACAGGCGCACTGTCTGCCGAACTCGAAGGCGTCACTTTACCCGCCGTAGCGGCCGCATCGGCAGAAAGTGTTCCCGGCACTGCCGTCTTCTCGGGTTCACAACCTGTCAGACACCACAGCAATCCTATAGTACCCATCGCAATCTTTCCGATCGCAATCTTTCCCCTATGTCTGCGCTTCGTCGGCATCGGTTTTCTCCATCCAGAATTGTGTCGATTAAAATTGCTTCTCACGCTTATGTTACCCATTTCAAAGCAGAGAACGTTCCCGCTACGGATCGGTACAGCCTGCACTTATCGGGCACGGGCAGCCTCTCGCCGCCACGTCCTTTCGTTTTCAAATGGTTTTCAGTCTATTTTCAGTCATGCCGGAATTCATTTTCCAGCCGCGCACCTGTGCCAGCAGTGGATAAGCAGTCATGTCCATCTGCACGGGCGTCACCGAGATGAACCCGGCCGCGACAGCCTCAACATCCGAGCCAGGATCGGGATCGTTCGGTCGAATGTCGCCTGCCTGCCAGTAGTAGGGGCGTCCGGCGGGGTCGTCACGCACGAGAATTCGATCCACATACTCGCGCCGTCCCTGATGTGTAACCTTTGCGCCGCGCGGCGGCTCTGGTGGCGCAAAGGGCACATTGACGTTCAGGAATGTGTGTGGCGGCAGCGGGTCCGCGAGCAGTTGCAGCGCCAGTTTTGCGGTGAACGCTGCTGCTGCGCTGAAGTCTAGCGGAGCAGACAGTTTCTCATCAAACGCGAGCGAGATAGCGATTGAGGGATAGCGCAGTACGGCGCCTTCGATCGCCGCCGCAACCGTGCCGCTATAGGTCAAATCCCACCCGAGATTCGCGCCAGAATTGATACCGGAGACGACGAGGGCGCATTCGCGCTCCATGACGATCTCGGTACCGAGGGTCACACAATCGGTCGGTGTGCCGCTCGTGCTGTAGCCGAAACTGCCATCTGGAAGCGTCACTTTCGCGATACGCAGAGGTTTATGCAGTGTAATCGCATGACCAGCCGCACTGCGCGGGCGTTCCGGCGCGACGACGAACACGTCGCCGAGTGCGTCGAGCGCCTGCTTCGCCGCAAAGATTCCGGGCGCGTGGATGCCGTCGTCGTTGGTTAGTAGTATACGCATGGGTTCTTCATAAATTCATGGTTCCTGTAGCCGCAAAATCTCCAGGCAAATCGGTTTCTCGACACTAGCGGGTAAACTATCACAAAGTATTGAAACGACACTTTATCCCGTAGTATGTCGGCTTTATTCTGGCACAAAACCGCGCTGTCTGCCGAACGCTGGCTGCCTGAACGATAAGGATTTATCGCAATTGTGAAAGAGGAGGCTCGATCTTATGGCACATTCCCCGGTACGTATCGGCATGATGTCGTTCGCGCACATGCACGCGGGCAGCTACGCGCATAGCATCGTGTCGCGCCCCGACACTGAAATGGTCGGGATTGCCGATCACGATCCGCAGCGAGCGGAGGCGATGGCGCAGCAGTACGGTACACGCGCCTTCGCCAGTTATGAGGCGCTGCTTTCCGAACCCGGGCTGGACGCCGTGGTGATTTGCTCCGAAAATGTGCGCCACCGTGCCTTAATGGAAATGGCGGCGAGCGCGGGGAAACACATCCTCTGCGAAAAGCCGATCGCTACCACAATTGAGGACGGTGAGGCGATGATCGCCGCCTGTCGCGCTGCGGGCGTCCAGTTGATGACCGCCTTTCCCTGCCGCTACTCGCCCGTGATGCGCCGCCTGAAAGCCGCTCTCGACAGCGGCGAAGCGGGCGAAATCGTCGCGATTCGCGCCACCAATCGTGGACGCAATCCGGGGGGATGGTTCATCGACAAAGCCGCTTCGGGCGGCGGTGCGACGATGGATCACACTGTTCACGCCACCGACTTGATGCGCTGGATTACGAAAGATGAGGTCGTGAAAGTATACGCTGAGATCAGCAATGGAATCAGTCATCAGGATTTCGACGATGTCGGTTTTCTGTCGCTGAACTTCCAGAAAGGCGTTTTTGCGACGCTCGATGCCTCATGGTCGCGCCCGAAAGTGTTCCCAACCTGGGGTGACGTGACGCTCGACGTGGTCACCGACAAGGGCACGCTCTCGATGGATATGTTCGCGCAGAACCTCGTACTGTACTCGGACAAGTCGAACAGCGTGCAGTGGTACAACTGGGGCAGCGATATGGACGACGGTCTTGTAGGCGCGTTCGCCCACGCGATCGCAACAGGTGAGCAGGTCCCGATTACAGGCGAAGACGGTCTTCGTGCCGCTGAAGTTGCCTTCGCCGCCTATCGCTCCGCCGCGCAGAACGCGCCCGTCACGCTGCCGCTCTCGAAATAGATGGTATTTGCGACGCTTGCTCGTCCATTGTTGCGTTAAAAGCGTTTCCGTCATGCGGCGAATCTTACGGCTTCCGCCGGAAGCCGTAGGATTCGCCGCTACCTCGCCAGGTGCGCTTTTAGGAACTGACCTGTGTAGGATCGTTTCTCTTTCACCAGATCGTCGGGAGTGCCGGCGAAGAGTAGCTCTCCGCCCCTGTGACCGCCTTCGGGACCAAGGTCGATCACATAATCCGCCTGTTTGATGACATCGAGATGATGCTCGATCACCACTACCGTATTTCCCGCTTCCACAAGCATGTTCAGGCACTGAATGAGCCGTTCGATGTCCGCAAGGTGGAGACCGGTAGTCGGTTCATCGAAAATGTAAAGGATTCGCCCCCCGCGTTTCAGTTTGCTCAACTCCGATGCCAGCTTGATACGCTGCGATTCACCGCCTGAGAGGGTGGTCGCCGACTGCCCGAGGGTGAGATAGCCCAGCCCGAGGTCGTTGAGCACAACCAGTTTGCGGTAAATGCCTGGCACATCGGCAAAAAATTCGACGCCCTCCTCGATTGACATTTCCAGCACATCGCTGATCGTCTTACCTCTATAGACGATCTCCAGAGTATCGGGATTGAACCGTGCGCCCTTGCAGCTTTCGCAGAGCACTTCGACATCCGGCATGAAGCCCAGATGTGTCGTCACGGCGCCATCCCCCGCGCACTCCTCGCACCTGCCGCCTTTCACATTGAAGCTGAAACGCCCCTTCAGATAACCTCTCTCCACCGAATCGGGCAACGCAGCGAACAGGTCTCGAATCAAATCGTAGAAGCCGGTGTATGTCGCGGGATTGGATCGCGGGTTTCGACCGATGGGGGTCTGATCGATATCCACAATATCTTTGAGATAGTGTGCTCCGTGCAGGGCTTGATGTTCGCCAGCCATCACGCGACTGTCATAGAAGATAGAGTAGAGCTGCTTGTAGAGAATATCGTTCGTAAGTGTGCTTTTTCCTGATCCTGAAGCCCCTGTGATACAAATGAAGCACCCGATCGGCAGCTTTACGCTCACATTCTTGAGATTATTCTCTTTCGCGCCAACGATTTCGAGGAATTCTCCCGTTCCTTTTCGTCTTGCTTTGGGGCACGGGATCGCGCGCCGACCGCTCAGGAATGCCCCCGTGAGCGAGGCGGGGTTCGCAAGCACGTCGTCGATTGTGCCCTGCGCGACGATCGTACCTCCGTGGACGCCAGCGCCGGGTCCAAGCTCGACGATGTGGTCGGCAGCGCGCATCGTATCCTCGTCATGCTCTACGACGATCACGGTGTTGCCCAGATCACGAAGGCGTCTGAGCGTCTCGATCATCTTTACGTTGTCCTTGGGATGCAGGCCAATGCTGGGTTCATCGAGGACGTAAAGCATACCCATCAGCCCTGAGCCGATCTGCGTGGAGAGCCGAATACGCTGCGACTCGCCGCCGGAGAGCGTGCCGGAAGGGCGGTTGAAGTTGAGATAGTCCAGCCCGATGCCGAGCAGCAGCTCCACTCTTCCGCAAATCTCTTTGAGCACCTGTCTGCCAGCGGAGACATTCCGCGCAGCATCGAGCGGCGCCTCCAGCAGCTCCAAAAATTCCCCCAGGTTGGTGCCTCCAAATTCGTGAAGATTTTTGCCAGCTACCCTTACAAGCAGACGCTGCGGGCGGATTCGCGCGCCACAGCAGTCGGGACAGGGTCGCTCCACAGTTACTTTCTCCAGATAGTCCTCCATGTGGGAGTGCGCTTCCTGACTCTGCCGATAGCGTCGATAGTGCCGCTCCACCCTGGCGATGAATCCTTCGAAAGCGATTTCGTGATCGCGATATTTGAGGTCCGTTTTGGAACCGGGCGGCTGAAGCAGAGTGAACTTGACCCCGTCGGTGCCATGCAGGAGCAGCTTGATCGCCTCGGGAGAAAGTTCCTCGTATGGCGTGTCCAGTGAGATGCCGTACTTCTTCGCAAGACTATAGATTATCCTGCCATCCCATGTATCGATGTTATATTTGCAAACCTCCTTCACGAAAGCGCCGCCTTTGATGCTGCGCTTACGGTCCGGTACGAGAAGATTCGGATGCGCCTGTCGGTAGGTGCCCAGACCCAGGCAGGTCTTGCACGCCGACTGCGGATTGTTGAACATGAAATTTTCGGAGGAGAGATCGCCCATCACGAGGTGATGCTTCGGGCAGCCGAATCCTTCGGGCAGTTCGGCTTTGCCCTCGACGATGACGACGCTCATGAACCTCTCACCGATGGCGAGCGCGTTTCCGATGCCGACCTTGAGCTGCTTCTCGATTCCAGGGCGAAGGATGAACTTGTCTACGATCACGTCCACCGGACCATGCCATGCGGACGTATCTTCAACGGGTTCGGAGATGTCTACCGCCTCACCGTTCACAACCAGTCGACGATAACCCGACTTGCGTATCTCCGCAAACACGTACTCCCAATCCTCGCCGTAGACAGGAAATACCGGTGCCCTGAGCTCGATAACGGTGCCGGCAGGCAGCGCAAGGAGCGATTCTGCAATCTGTACGGTAGAGCGAATCGGGATTCTTGCGTGGCAGTAGGGACACTCGGCGACACCAACTGTGGCGAATAGCAGATTCAAATAGGCAGCGATATCGGTAAGCGTACCAACGGTCGAGCGCGGGTTCTTCGCCATCGTCTTCTGCTCGATGGAGACGACCGGCGAGAGTCCGAACATGAAGTCGATGTCGGGCTTGGCGATCTGATCGACGAATCGGCGGGCGTATGAGGAGAGCGAGTCCATATAGCGCCTCTGCCCCTCGGCATAGATGGTATCGAACGCCATCGAGGACTTACCGGAGCCGCTCACGCCTGTGAAAACGATCAGCTTGTCTCGCGGTATTATGAGGTCGATGTTTTTGAGATTATGCTCACGCGCCCCAATGACTTCAATTGTCGATCGCACTGTCATTATTGTCTCTCCCGAGATAGAATGCCACTTCTTCTACATTGACTTTACTCTTTGTTGTGAGACGAACCGGCAGAGCCATGCGCTCGATAATCGCCTCATCTGAGAGCCATTCACATGCCATAGCAATGCCTTCTATAGCGAAGTTTCTGCTGAAATGATGATCGATGTCGCTGGCCGATCTTAGCTCGCCCTCTTCGCGCAGGTATGCAAGAAGAGGCTCGAACAGAAGTTCTGCGTTCGACTTGAGATAGTTGTTGATGGCAATGAGCGCAGCTTCGAGTTTCGCCTCAGTCGGATCAGTATGAATCAAGTCTTTGTAAATCTGGTTGAAAAGCGTGGGATTCAGGATGACGGCACGCTGAATAACCTCGCGAGAGGGCACCTCGCCATGCAGCAGCAGCTCCACCGATGCGAGCTGATCGATGCACTTCATGATCCAGTGGAAGCAGTAGTCGTAGTCCTGCCTGGCATAGAACCACTTTTCGGCTTTCGTCAGGGCGGGCAGCATCCAGTGTGTCGTGCGAAGCAGTTGAATTGAGCGATCGCGCTGTCCCATTGCATGCCGGTTGTCGAAAAGCTCGACGAGCGTTTCATCACGGGAAAAGAGCATTGTGCCCTTGCCCATCAGGGAGTGCATGAAGGATCCTTGCGTCACTCCTTCGAGAATTTTGCGGAACTCGCTGCGAGTTTTCATCGCGCAATGGATTATGATGTCCGATTCGACAAGGCAATGGCTTCCACGCGAAAGCTTCGCCTCGTCCGTCACCAGAATCAGGTCGATGTCGGATTTCTTCCACACTTTGTCGTACGCCAGGCTGCCGACCAGCACGGCTGCCACGATGTAGTTGTCTGTTTTCACCTTTTCGATCAGGCTGCTGAGAGCGTCGGTGTAGAGCTGTTGAACATCAGTCATCAGGCATCACTTCCTTGCTGCTTCTTGAGGATTGCTCTGGAATTATAGTCCGAAAAGAGTCACTATTCAGCATATTGCACGGCGGATGCGGCACAGTTCGGGATAGTACTCCCCTGACCAGGATATATATGGAAACGAGGCAATCATAAATTTGCGTCTGGCAGATCAGGCAAGTAATCAACAAGCCTACTGCATAACACGGGGCTATACGCTTCGGTCTAGAGTTGCAAAACCCGACGCCATGGCTGGAAGTCGTAGGATGTTGTCGGTACTGTCTTCCATCCTTTACTTTTGTTCAAAGAGGGACTGAGTGTGGTGCGTTCCAGGAGGATGTCACGAGGATGCCACGGCGGACACTCGTACTTTGCTGTAAAGTACGAGTGTCCTGTAGATACGACCAGTGGGTCGCTTCATGTCGTGTCGAAATCGCCGGTAGTGTCTGCCCTCTCACGAAGCTTCGTGATAAGAGCTGGTAGTGATGGTGGCGCTATTTCGGGTTCGGAATGTACTCGCCGCCACGGCAGCGCTTCAGGTAGTTCAGCCCGTAGACCTGACCGGTCATCTCGAGGTCTTCCCGATAGACCGGATCGTGCCAGCCTTCGATGTCGATCGTGCTCGAATACCCGTTCTGTCGCAGGATCGTGATGATGTCAGCCCAGTTGGTGTCTCCAAATCCCGGGGTGCGGTGCCAGACATACGTCTGCCCGCCTCGAATTCCCTGCTCACGGATCACGTCCCAGGCGATCGTCGCATCTTTGCCATGTACATGGTAGACTTTCTTGACCCATTTGCGGAGCTGCGGGATCGGATCGATCAGCGAGTTCATCTGGTGGCATGGTTCCCACTCGAGCCCGATCGCTTCGCTTGGAACCGCGTTAAAGATCATCTCCCAGGCGCGGGGCGAGTGCGCGATGTTCCAACTCGGTCGCTCCCACGTACCGCCCATATCGCAGTTCTCGAACGCGATCCGAACGCCTTCGTCCTCCGCGATCTTCGCCAGCCGCCCGAACACCTCCACGAATTTTGGCATACTCTCGGGAACGGGACGGTCTTCGAGCGCTCCCGCGAACCCGCAGACAAGCTTGCAGTTGAAAAGCTTCGCGCTCCGAATACAGGTCTCCCAGTCCTTTGCGGTCTGCTCGTCCTGAAGCGGGTTTCCGAACATCCCGATGCTGCTGAAAATGGCTTTGTCCCCGACCACATCCAGCGCAGCTTTCGCGTACTCCGGCAGATTGGCATTACCGATATGTGCCCAGATCATCGCCTGAAACGACTCGAAACCGTGCGGGAGTATCTGCCGCACATAGTCCGCGCCAGCAGGCACATTGACGATCGTTCCGATACGGATGTCCTGATGCTGTACGCGCGATACCTTTTCCTGTTCCATTCTTATCCTCTTTCGTTATTCATTCGAATGCTTCTTTTGTATATTTTCTGCGGTTCTGTTGCGTTTGGGCTGTATCCTTACTCGACCGTGGCCAGCCCTATCGTTAACGAAAACATGTCAGAATATTGTGTCATAAACTGTCCCTTTTAGATGCTTTTTTTCAGTCCTCATTTATAGCGAGCGCTCTTTTCCGTTCATTTGACGGAACACTTCTCGGTTCGCCGCGTCAGTCTCGAACGGCATCGCGAACCGTCTTTTGAGGCATCTGCCCAAGAAGTGGCGATAAACGCAGAGGATTCGCGTCTCACAACAGCGAATCGCAAAGATGATCCCGAAGTATTGGATGTCCGAGCGTCATCCTGTGTCCTCAACCCAGCGTGGCTTGTGCCCGCAGTATTTCTCGGGCAACCGCCCACAACCGCCTTTGCAGGAGCGACCGAAATGAACCCCAATTTGCTGACACTGACTTTCGTCCACTATCCCGATGGCGCGGAGGAAGGCATTGCCATCGCCGAGACGCGCAGCACAATCGTACCTCGAGTAGGCGAGACCGTAATGATGGAGCCCACCGAGACTGAAGGCGAACCGCTGCCCAATGTCTACGAGGTAATCGATGTATTCTATGAACTGCCTGCGGCTGGCGAGGAAAATATCCTGACCAGCGTCACGGTCTATGTCGAACCGGTCGAGGATGACGAAGAGGACGACGAGGAGTAAAATCTACTGCATGACTTGCCTTTCAGTCCGATGGGACCTGAAACGGAAGCGTACTGGCAAAATTCATCGCAATACAGGCCGTCCTGCTCCGCGCTGATAGTGCGAAAGGACGGCATCTTTTTAGAAGGGTAATTGTCCCTCATGCAGCAAAAAAGACTTATCGCATCACTTGTCCCTGTCGTGTTCAGTCTGGCATCGATGCTGACTTGTACTCTGCAGGCGGCTGCACAGGCGCAGGAGGCAAAGCCGCAGGTCGTCTTTCTGTGGGCTCCTGGCAGCCCGACACTGCAGGGCGCAAACGAAAAAGAGCGCATACAACCAGCCAATGCGCAGCCCGGCGAGCGGATCAACTCGATCCGGAATGTGCATAATCCGTCTATCGAAGTACATCTGCCACCGGCCAATATCGCGACGGGTACGGCGATTCTGGTCGCGCCTGGCGGTGGGCATGAGCAACTGGTCTGGGGCTCGGAAGGAACCGACATCGCGAAATGGCTAAACGGCATGGGTGTAGCTGCGTTCATTTTGAAGTATAGGCTCGAGCAGACGCCGGGTTACCACTATACGGTGGAAGGCGAAGCGCTGCAGGACACACAGCGCGCTGTTCGTATCATGCGTTCACGTGCGAAGGAGTGGAGCGTCAATCCGGAGCGGGTCGGCATTCTAGGGTTTTCCGCGGGCGGAGCGCTGGCAGCGCTTGCCGACATTCGCTTCGATCGCGGCAAGAAGGACGCCGCAGACCCGATCGAACAACAGAGCTGCCGTCCCGACTTCGTGGGGCTCGTCTATGCAGGCTGGAAGCCGATCGACATCACGGCTCCGAAAGATGCCGCGCCAGCCTTTCTGACCAGTGCAGGGAGTGACGACACTTTCCACGCTAAAGAAACGGTCGAGTTTTTCAACTCGCTGTTCGCGGTGGGCGTGCCTGCTGATCTGCACATCTATGCACATGGCGGCCACGGAGGAGGAATCAGGAGTCGCAACGGCATTCCGTTCGGGACATGGCATGTCCGATTTCAGGAATGGCTCACCGACCTCGGAATGCTGAAGAAGCCCTGAGCACTGGCTTGCAAACAATTCTTACTTCCGCCCTTCCAGTTTCTGCCGTACTGCCGCAGTAGGAACAGGGAAGGGCGGTTTGCCTTGGGACCGGAATCCCGCCGCAGTTCTCTCGATGGAACGCTGTCCTTTCGTAGTAATGACTGGAATCGGAAAAATGATTTACTTCAGGAAAGTAGGTCGCAATTCGATACCTGCAAGTGTCGATAATTAGCCATCTCCATAACCATCGATCGAGGAGAACCGCCCTAAGCGAGCAGAAATTCGAGGATTGTGAAATGCAGAGTGCATGTTTTAAGCGGGCAATGCCGCGCGGGGGCAGGATTGTGTACGCAAACGCTGTATCACCTGTAATGGGTCGAGCGAAGTAGACTTCGCTCGACCCATTCTGCTTACTGTTTCTTCCCCATCTTCAGCATCTGCTGCTCCATCTCCGACTTTTGTTCAGGAGTCATTTGCGGGTTGCTGCGCACCGCATTGATGGCTTCTGTCTGTTTGTCGGTCGCATTCGGCGGCGGCACGGCAGGCGTATTGTCGGCGCTGCTTTGCTGTGTCGTTGAAGTGCATCCTGCGGTCAGCAGGATCGTGAAGACTGCACAGAGACAGCAGACTTTGTGAAATGCTTGTTTCATTTAAGTCCTCAGTCGTTCTCGTCCAGCGTCCAGTAACCACCATCGGGCCAACGATTGTAGATGCCCAATTTACCAGTCGTCGCTTCCGGTCGGAAGAACTTTGCGTGACCATCGGCGAAGGCGTAATTGAAGCCACCGGCGTGCAGCGGTTTATAGAGCGCGTAGCACTTGTCGAAATCGGCTTTGCTTCCACCCCAGAAGATTTTGTCGCAGTCATCACCGCTGTTCGGATGCTGGTTATACTGGCCCAGCAGACCGTAATCCACGCCTTTTTGAGGTTCGGCCGGCACACTCGTATCGTTTGCGGCTTCCACGATCATGAATAGTTGAGCGGGCGCCGGGATAGAAGCCATGCTGCGCGAGGCGGTCATGAAGGCAGGTTCGAAACCCTGCCCTAATCCATTCGCGTTACCGAAATCGCTCCACGCGATGGTGGTAGGAAGCGCATAGGTTCGCCGTGTGAAGTTGCCGCTGATTGTGACCGTGCCAGATGGCAGGTTGACATCGATTGGCGACTTGCGGGAGACGGTATCGCTCGGGCAGGCAAGAATTCCGCCGCCGCCTTTTCCCATGACATCCTGGATTTTGTCTCCCTTTTGACCTGCGGTGGTGTATGGGTAGATCATATAGTCCCAGGCGATAGAATTCTGAATCTGCCCCATCACGAAGTTCTCATCGTAGTCCTGAGCATACATAATCATGGCTGTGGCAAGTTGCTTCTCGTTGGAGACGCAGACGGTCTGGCGCGCCTTTTCGCGTGCCTGAGCGAAGACGGGGAACAGGATCGCTGCCAGTATTGCAATGATTGCAATTACGACGAGTAGTTCGATCAGCGTGAAAGCGCGCTTCGTTTGCGGCTTTCTAGAGGAGAAAAGAGAATGAGACATCATACAATTCCTTTCTTAGCGTAGAGGACACTTTTCGGACTATCAATGCGCATTGATTACGCACCGATAACAAACCTTCGACAAAATATTTCCACAAAACATACAGACAACTAAAAGCGAGTAGGAATGAATTAACCGTCCGAAGGCGGAGGCGCGACTGTCTCGCCAGGTAACGAGACCAACGGCAATATCCGTGGTGCGAGGGTGATGCTCGGATCCGCAATCTTCTGGGTCAACATATCGACAGCCGTTTTGCCCATGTCGTAATAGGGCATACCTATCGTATCGAGCTTCATGCCAACTGTCATATCGACAGCCGCAGCGAAGACTACCAGAGAAAAATCTTTAGGAACGGACAGTCGATTTCTGGCCGCAGCGTGAATCAGGGTCGTGGCTGCCGCAGCCGCATAGCATAAAAACGCAGTCGAACGGGTTGTTGCGGGCACTGAAAGTAACGCGTCGCACTCCTCCAACAACATATAGCCGGTTTTTGAAGCGACGATTTGCGGCTCCAGAAAATGCTCTCGCATGGCATCCAGATAGCCCCGTTCCCGATCTGCAGCGCTATAGTGTGTCACACCCGTATATCGCACAAAAGATATACGCTTATGCCCCAGTCCGATCAATCGAACAACACCCTCTCTGGCGCCCTGATAATCGTCCGGGTAGACGCAGTCCGAATCTTGCCTTGTATTCAACCATATATATGGGAGATTATTCTCTGCGAGCAACTGAGCCATCGCCTGCGGAATGCTCTCATTGTAGTTCACCAACAGTCCGTCCGCAGACCATTCACGCAGAAAAGTAGGTACGAACTTCGCGTCGGTCAGCGTCGTGTCTGGAAGGCGGGCCAGCATCAGATGCAGTTTATGCTCGTCGAGGGCGTCTTGAATGCCTTCCCGAAGCTCCTCCATCAGTACGGATCTATGGAACACAGTGCTGAGCAGCAGGGCGACACAGCCGAATTTCCCGCTCTGCATCGCGCGCGCCGAACTATTGGGACGATAGCCAAGATCGTTTGCGGCTTTGAGTACACGCTCCCGCGTGGACTCTCGAATCGGCATATCGGTGCGTCCATTGAGAACGAAGGATACAGTGGACTGCGATACACCCGCCGTTCGTGCAATATCGTAGCTTGTAGGTTTTCTCATCCTCCCTCCCCTCCTGCCATTGTACCAATACATTTGCGTCATGCTGTTAATGCGCATTGATTTGCTGGTTAATACGCATTAACTATATCATGAACCTGATTAAGTTGTCAAGGTTAGTCGGTAATATTTCTGAAAATTATTGCATCTGGATTGCCAGCACTGTCCGATCGAATCGATGACACAGCTAGCGCGAAGACTCAAACACTCCAAAGCTGAAGGCGAGTTGTTCTTGCTGAGGCGCACTGGCACTCAATACCGACAGCACTAATACAGAAAAAAATGGTAAATTGCAGGTGCAAATCGATATGGTTTGCAAAATCGGTTGAGAGACTTCCAGGTTACTCGCCTCATCCGACTGACGCAAATATACATAATTGCACTGACTGGATGATTAACTTACCGAATAAACCCGCGTCCGTACGAATAATACGATGAACAGTTACTCTTCATTGAGAATGATGAAAACGAAAAGAGGGCAAGTAGACTTGATTAGCATTAACGAAAGCAGCAGGAAATTGTTTGTGGGTGTGGCATTGTGTCTCGCGATCAGTCTGCATACACAAGCCGGCGCTCAGCTGTGGGCTCAGGAGCAGAAGGACCAGCGCCTTGCCCCGCCAGCAAGGATAATCCCTGCTGCGTTTTTCTGCACGCATGCTCCCATTACAGGCCCGCAGAAGGGAGCTGTCTCCCCCCCACTGAAGGCAGAGAATATTGCGGGTTGGCCCGGATCGGGGTATCGCGTCTTCGGGGGAATGCCACCCTGCAACTGGACCCCGCAAAAAAATACGATTCTCGGACCCGGACAGATCTGCTGGGGCGGCGTGGAGTACGTTAAAGGCGAGTGGCAGTGGAGCGTGACGGATACTGGCTTGAAGGTTTTGCACGCTCACCTGCCTCCCGGCAATGCCGGTCTTCTGATCAACCTGAAGGGCATTCCCCCCTGGGCGGCTAAGAATCCCGATGCCGACGGTCTGGTCTGGGCGCCGCAGGTTTATCGTGGGAGCAGCAGCTATCCGAAAGATCTGCGCGACTGGCGCAACTATCTAACGCGCCTTGTCACACGCTACAGGGGCGTCGTTTCCTACTATGAGACGATGAACGAAGCCAACCATGAAATGAAGTTGTCGCCAAAAGAGATACTGGCAACCAATCGAGTCGTTTACGAAACTGTGAAGCGCAACGATCCCAGAGCAAAGGTCGTGGGACCGGCGACTGCAGGCACAGACACGATGGCGGAGTGGACAGGCGAGTACATGAGGATCGGTGGCAAAGACATTACCGACATCGTCTCCTGCCACTTCTACGGTCACCCGGAGTCGGTGGTCACTAACTTCGCGAAGGTCAAAGCAGAGTTGCGCCGCGCCGGCGCGGGAGACAAACCGATCTGGAATACCGAGAGCGGCTATTTTGCCGACTCGCAGGAGGCTGGCGGACCGGACAGAGACGCAGAGAGCCGTCGCGCGAAAATTGTACGCTCAGCGCTTCTTCAATGGGCAGTTGGAATCGAACGCTGGTACTTGTTTGGCAACGTGAACGGACTGCCCGACAAACAGGCCTATGCCGTTGCGCAGCGGTGGATGGTGGGAGCGCGTATGGTGCGTTGCGAGGTGAAAGGCTTGATCTGGGAGTGCGAAATGGAGCGCAAAGGCAAGAGGACTTTGATTGTCTGGGCTGGTCCGAAGTACCCCTTTCAGCTTGAAGCCAAGCTGGAGTATCCCGTCGATCCTGTCTTTCGAATTCCGAGCAATTACAGGAAGATGGAGACTCTGACAGGTAGAGAAACGCCCATCGAAACGAAAAAGGTGGCAGTTTCTGCCGCTCCCGTTTGCTTTAGCGAATAGTAGGCTATGTTGCTCCCTGTCGACATCTCTATGGCGAATCGGAAAGACGCATACGAAACAGGATCGGAGGCACAGTGGAACTGGAGACGCAAGGAATGAACGCTGGCGTGAATTTTTCGGTGGATTTGCGAGGCAGGACAGCCCTGATTACAGGCGCAGGTTCCGGCATCGGATACAGTATCGCCGCTGCACTGGCACAGGCGGGAGCCCGTGTGCTGGTCAACGATCTGGTCACCGAACGCGCGAAGGAAGCCGCCTCCACTCTGCAGGGAGAAGCGCTGCCTGGAGATATAACCGATGCAAACTTTCTCAGCACGGTACGTGATCTGCCGATCGATATTCTGATCAACAATGCCGGATTTCAGCATGTCGCGCCACTGGAAGAGTTTCCGCCGGAGGTCTTCAGGCAGATGCTCGAAGTAATGCTGGTCGCGCCCTTCCTGCTTTCTCAAGCAGCGGCTCCCCATATGAAAGCGAATGGGTTCGGTCGGATCATCAATATCGCTTCGATCCACGCTAAAATCGCTTCCACCTATAAGGCAGGCTATGTCTCGGCAAAGCATGGACTGTTAGGGCTGACCCGCTCCGTCGCGCTGGAACTCGCGCCGTTCGGCATCACCGTTAATGCGATCTGCCCAGGTTATGTGAACACTCCGCTGGTAAGAAATCAACTGAGCGATCTTGCCGCAGCCCACAATCTCGCCTCCGATGAAGAGGCTCTTGCGACGGTTATGCTCCGCAACGTTCCGATGAATCGCGTAATCGAGCCTGCCGAAATTGCACACTTGACTCTTTTTCTGTGCTCGGATGCAGCCCGTTCGATTACCGCCCAGGGGTACACGATCGATGCTGGCTTAAGTCAAATCTGAAGCAACCCTAGCTTGATTGTAGCGCTTTCGTTTCCCCGTACAATTACCTGTTTCAGGAAATCGAGGTATATCCATAGTAATACCGGTTCGAAATCAGGGTGGAATCGTGTCCGATATGTGGCATAAGAAGGATAGTACGGGGTGGTGTTGCACTCGCGTATGGACTTCATGACTGTAAGAAAAACAAGCGGCGGTCTGTCGGCACTCCAGGAGCCGACAGACCGCACTGTTTTCGAAACGACTCGACCCTGTATTCTGAACTCCTGCCTCAAATTGCTTGTCGAGTGACAAGACCATCACTTACGAGTCTTATGTCCCTGTTCCGCTTTGGGATTTATCACGCTTTCAGCGAGTGTCGTGAGAAGCTGATCGGTCTGCTTTTCTTCTTCCAACGTTGTCTCGAGCAATGAAACGGCATCGTTGTGTCCAAGCTGCTGAGCGAAAGTTCGGGCGGTTCCGTAACCAGAGATTTCATAATGCTCGACGCGCTGGGCGGCGGCAATCAGCGCAGCGTCTTTGACGGCTGACGTAGCTTTTTCAGAGATCGTTTCCGCACCTTCTGCGACCAATCCCTGCATCGCTTTGCAGACTTTACCATCTCCCTTTTCGCCGAGAGTGTCGAGGATAGTCGTCAGCCTACTAACATGCTCTTGCGTCTGTGAGAGGTGAGTCTCGAACGATTTTTTAAGCTGTGCATTGGAAGCGGAAGCGGCCATCTTCGGCAGGGCTTTGACGAGTTGATTTTCTGCGCTATAAAGGTCTTTGATCTGATCGACAAACAAATCCTGCAGCGTGGCAAGTTCGGACATGATTCAGTACTCCTTCGATCGTCTGTGTTTTACGTTGTGAATTACTCACGAAATCCATAGTAAGTTTGAGTGCGACCATCCGCGTTCCGGCGCGGTACTTCGGTCGGGTTCGGGGGTACGCCATAACAAAGACGTGAAAGACAATACGAAGTTCCCCCGATTCGAAACCAATCTTTAACTTTTTTTTGCCATTTGGACCGGCCATTTTACAGCATGGAGAAGTTGCCCTTGACAATATTTCGAGCTAGTGCCAGACAGTCTTGAAGCACTATTTGAGCCAGCGGTCGAGCCAGTTGAGGTTGCTTTGAAAGCGGATGTGAGACGCGCACATCTTCTCTCTTGTCCATTGATCACAGGATAGAGTGAGCGAAACGAAGCAAAGATTGCTTGCGGGATGCTTGTCTCTTGACAACAATCCTAATCCATGATAATATATCTAAAAGATATATATCTAATAAATACAGGAGCAGTTTGCGCTCATGAAACACAACAAAAGCCGTTATGCGATTCTGGGGGCGCTCACATGGGGTCCTCAGTCGGGCTATGATATTCGAAGAAACATCGAGACGAGCGTAGGCAACTTTTGGAGCGAGGGATATGGGCAAATATATCCGCTGCTCAAAGAGCTAGTTGCCGAGGCGCTCGTTACAAAAACAGTCGAGGTTCAAGAGGGAAAGCCGGATCGCCATGTCTATACTCTGACCAAATCAGGGCTCGAGCAACTCAGACAATGGCTTCATGAGCCCGCAGAGATGCAGACGGGACGTATCGAAATCCTTCTCAAATTGTTCTTCGGGCGCCAGATCTCGATGAATTACAATCTTGAACAAGTCCGCCATTTTCAGAATAGTCAACGTTTTTTGCTGGACAAATACGAGGTGATCGAGCGTGAACTTCAGTCTTCGCACCCGACTGATCCGAACCTGCCCTACTGGCTGATCACACTGCGCTATGGCAAACACGTCACGAAGGCGCTGCTGCTCTGGGCGGAGGAGACATTGATCCAGTTGGAAGCGCTGACAGATGAGACCCATCCATTCATCCCTGCACAACTCTCGTAAGAGGAGACAATTCATGCACACTGCCTTTCTCATCGTACGCATTTTACACATACTGGCCGGAATGCTCGCCTTCTTCGTCGCGCCCGGCGCTCTTCTCACGCGCAAAGGCGCACTGTGGCATCGACGGTGGGGCAAAATCTACTTCTGGAGCATGGCAGTCGTTGCCCTCAGCGCTCTGCCGATGGCGATCTATCGCTCCAATCCGTTTCTGCTGATGGTAGCCATCTTTAGTTTCTACCTCGCATTCTCAGGCTATCGCATCCTGTACCACAAGAAGCCATTGGGAGGAGCGGGACCGGTGCGGATGGACTGGTTGGCGGCGGGTCTCGGATTGCTCGGTAGTGTGGGGCTGATTTGTTGGGGACTGGTAAAGCTGCAAACCGCTATGTTCGGCATTGTTGCCATCGTCCTGGGCACTCTTGGCGTGATCGTCAGCAGCCGTGATATGCACCGTTTTGCGTGCCCGCCTGCCGATAAACGGACATGGCTATATGTTCACATGGGCAACATGCTGGGCGCGTACATTGCCACAGTCTCTGCATTCTCCGCAGTCAACCTGATGTTCTTGCCACCGGTGCTACGCTGGCTATGGCCTTCACTGATCGGCGTACCAAGTCTAATCGTGTGGATCGCAATCTATAAGCGCAAATTCGCTGTCGGGAGTCGACGTGAACCACAAAAAATCCAGCTTTAGGAATGGGGATTTGTTGAGAACAGTGAGGAGCCGATTTACGGGCGGCTCCTCATATCGATTGGCATCAGTTGATTCAGACGTGATCGCACGGTGCCGTCGCCGCGTACCGCGCTCACAACCGACGCCTCCTTTTGCTCAGATTTTGAGCCAGCGGTCGAGCCAGTTGAGGTTGCTGCGGAGGCGGTGCAGACGCATATCGGGCGGACCATTGCGCGATAAACCGTGAGATGTCTCTGCAGGGTAGCGTATATATTCGACGGTCTTGTGCTGTAACCTGAGGGCGGCAAAGATCTCCTCCGCCTGACTGGCCGGGCAGCGTAGATCACCGTCACTGTGAATAATCAGCAGCGGCGTGTTGATATTTCCGGCGAACGCCAGAGGCGAACATCGCCACAAATCGGACGGATCCGTCCAGGCATCGCCCTTGAAATAGTCGCCGTGCCGCCAGACGAAATCCGTCGTGCCTGCCATACTGTGCAGGTTTCCGACGAGCCGATCCGCAATCGCGCACGTAAATCGATCTGTGTGCCCGACTGCCCACGCCGTCATATAGCCGCCATACGAGCCGCCCATGATGGCTGTTCGCCTCGCGTCCACATCGCTCAGCGCGCAGGCATAGTCCGCTGCCGCAAGCACATCTCGGTAATCGGCGTGTCCCCAATCTCCAATGATTGCCTGCGTGTGCGCCTCGCCATAGCCTTTGCTCCCGCGCGGATTCACATACAGCACGACATACCCTTCCGCCGCCAGCCATTGAAGCTCATGAAATAGCGTGTTGCCATACTGAAGGTGCGGGCCGCCATGCACGTAGATGACGAGTGGATATTTGTTTGCGCCATGTGCTGCCGAATTGTTGGTATCGTTTTCACCGTTTACTTTTTCGCCGTCTTTAGAGATCGTGTCGGGCTTGAGCAGCCAGCCGTGCACCGTGCCACCGTCGCCATTCGGGACGGCGATCGCTTCCGGTTCGCGCAGCCGCACTTCTGCGTGCAGTTCTCGATTGAACTCACTGTGCTGTTCGACGCGAACGCTTGAATGTTCAGAATCGGGGGCGTGAAGCACGAACAGTTCATGCGGAGTGGTCGGCGAGCCGAGCGTGACGGCAGCGCGTCCGTCGGGCAGAATGCTAAAGCCGCCGAGTTCATGTACGGTTGGCGAGACCGCCACCGGATCACCGCCGCGCGCCTCGACGAACGTGAGCCGCACGTCTCCGAACGAACTGACGGCGTAGAACAACGTGCTTCCATCGACGTTCCACTGTACGGTATCGCCTGCGCCGGTATCGTGGACGTCGCCGATCGTGCCGTAGCCGACGGTCGTGTCTGTCTGACCGGTCAGGTCGATTGCGTTCTCACTGCCCGCTGTAGGCAGGATATAAAGCCGCTCGTTGTTGGTTCCCCAGGGATCGTGCGCGTCGGGGTTGCCAACGTAGGCGAATCGGGTTCCATCGGGCGACCAGACGAGCGCGCTTTTCGAACCGTGCGGCGAGGTCACGCGGTGCAGTTCGCTATATTCCGCCGATTTTTCCGCAGAGCTATCGGCTGGTTTATCTCCCTTTTTATCGATTGCGATCGTATAGATGTCGGTATTCGATGGCAGAATATCATTGTCGTCACGGCGATCGCTGAGAAACGCCAGGGTATGGCTGTCCGGCGACCAGGTCGGCAGTCCGCAGTCGAAATTGCCGGTGGTCAGTTGCGTGCAGTTACCGGTCGCGACATCTGCAAGCCAGACCTGCGTATACTCGCCGTCGTAGTAGCCGAACCCATCAAGCCGATAGGAAAGACGTGTATGGTGGCGTACCGGCGCAGAGAGTTTTTTCTTTTCGCGCGCTTCTGTCGCTTCTTTTCGATAGTCGGCAGGGGTAGCGCGGAACAAAAACGCGATTTTGCTGCCATCGGGCGACCAGCGAAAGCCGGAGATGCTGCCTTCGGTTTCTAATTTGGTGAGCGGGCGTGCCTCGCCACCATCGGTCGCGAGCGCATAGATCTGGTTTTTTGGTTTCTGCCGATCGGAGAGGAAAGCAAGTTGTGTGCCATCGGGCGACCAGCGCGGGTTGCTGGCGCTCGTCTCGGTGTCAGTGTAACAGCGCGGCTCGCCCTCGCCGGCAGGCACAACCCATACGGCGGTTTTGTAGGCATTGGTCTCCGCATCGATGCGGCGGACCACGCAGGCAATGCGCACACCGTCTGGCGCGAACTGCGGATCGCTGACCAGCTGAATCTTCATGAAATCGTCGATAGCGATATTTCGAGACACTTTATTTTCCTTTTCTGGTAACAATTCACCCTGCCTTCAGTTGCGTACTTACAGGCAAAATATCTCCATTCAATCTGCCTCTCCCGAAGCTTTGGCAGAGGCAGACACAGAAGCAAATCCACAGGGTTGAAACGCCGGTCTAGAGTTACGAAGCCCGCCTCCGCGGGCTGACTGCAAAATCTGTCGGTACTCTCGCCCTCTCGTGGTGAGGCACGAACGGAGCGGAGCTTTAAGTCTTGGTGGCGCGGATACTATTATTGCAGCAGGGCTTCGGTGACGATGCGCCCTTCCCATGTGCGATCTGCTGGCAGATCAAGGAGTGCGGCAAGGGTCGTGCATGTATCGAATATACGGACTTCTTCGGTGAGTTCGCCGGGCTTGACGCCGGGGCCGGACAGTATCCAGGGAATAGTGATGTCCTCCGCGCAGTCGGTGCCGTGCGACTGTCCGTGTCCGCCGTGATCGCTCAGCAGCAAAACGGTTGGGTCGATATCCGCTTCCGCACATGCCGCCAAAACCTGCCTTATGCAGCGATCGGCATTGCCGATCGCGTCAATATACGGCTTGCTCATCCAGCCTTTTTCGTGTCCGCACTCGTCGGTATAACCGAGATAGACGAACAGAAAGTCGAACGCCTGTTCCTTGAGGTGCTGTGCGGCGGCGGCGGCAATATGCTGATCCCCCTCCGGGCGGTGCGCGTCCTGTCGGAAATAGGCGACATCGAGACTGCCGGGGTCGCACAGGTCGCGCAGTTCCCCCCAATTATAGAAAAAGCCGGTACGTCGCTCTGCCCTGTGCGCGACATCGATTATGCTCGGTACAGGTCGCGCCAGCGGTGCGAATGTATTGCTCGTGACGCCGTGACGGGGGACATCGACACCACGCAGCATCGAGGTGTGGCAGGGCAGCGTGACGGAGGGCATCACCGTTCGCGCTGCCAGCGTGTAGGCTCCGCTGGCAATCAGCGCGTCGATTGTTGGCGTGTCCGCCTCCATCATCCCGTCCGGGCGCATTCCATCCACTGAAACCAGCAGAACCATCTTTCGTTTTTCCGCCATCACGTACTGTCCTCCTGCCTTTCGATCCACACTGCCATTATTGTTTCGCTTTGAGTGTCCCTGTACGCCTTCCCATTGGCAAGAGGGCGCGGCAAGCAGCATCCCTACCAATGCGCGGGGCACTATTCTTCTATAGCCCCTTGCCCTCACGGATTAATCCCTGCGCCTCAACGACTTAAAGGCGCGCGGTGATCGACTCGATATCATAGACGCACCCACCCCAGACCCCTCCGCTGACGGACTGCATCGCCGCCCACAGCCGCGTGTCGTCGGGAAGATCAGGATCGGGAGCAAGATCGGGACGCGGGAGACGGTTTGCCAGCAGGTTCGCTCCCTGTTCCGCCGTAAATCGTATGCCATCGGATGTGCCGATCAAATTGACCGTTCCTTCCAGCCTCTGTCGGTCGATCACGATTTCGATGATATCTCCGTCCCGCACTTTGCCGATCGGTCCGCCAGCGAGCGCCTCCGGTCCGATATGCCCGATACATGCGCCGGTCGAGACCCCAGAAAACCGGGCGTCTGTCAGTACCGCGATCGATTTACCCCAGGGCAAAAACTTCAGCGCGGAGGTAATCTGATAAATTTCCTCCATGCCAGCGCCGAGTGGACCACGGCATATCAGCACAAGTACCGATCCAGGCTCCAGCGGAGCAGGCGCGTTCGAGGTATCTGAGGGGCTTGCAATTGCAAAATCCGTTACTACTGAGAGCTTTCCAGACGTCGAACCAGCAGGGGAAGTTTGTGTCGCCTTGATCGCGGCAACGGCGGCGCGCTCGGTCGTGAAGACGCGGGCGGGACCGATTTTGCGGTATATGCCGTCGGCATCGACAACGCTCGGATCGATCGACGTGCTTTTGATCACGGAGCCCTGTGGGGCGAGGTTGCCACGAGGAAAAGTGACGGTACTGGTCAAGCCGCGCTCACGGGCGCGCGCAGGCGAAAGTATCACGTCGTCCGGATCGACTCCGTCCTGCTCAAGGAGCCGTTCACGGAGCCGCAGACGCCGCTCAGACGTCTCCCATTCTGCCAGATTTTCGCCGAGCGTCCTGCCCGTTACCGTTAAACACCCGAGGTCGAGCAGACCGAGTTCGCGCAGATGCAGCATAACTTCAGGAACGCCTCCTGCCAGGAAAAAGCGCACCGTCGGATGATCAGTCGGACCGTTGGGCAGCACATCGACGAGGCGCGGCGTTCGCAAATTGACTTCGTGCCAGTCCTCGACGACCGGGCGGCGCAGACCGGCAGCGTGAGCGATCGCGGGAATATGCAGCAGCAGATTGGTCGAGCCGCCACAGGCAGCGTGTACGAACATCGCATTGCGGATCGCGGCATCGGTCAGAATAGCGCGCGTCTTGACATTTTGTTCTTCGAGATGCACGAGCGCGTCTGCCGACCGCCGCGCCATGTCGAGCCAGATCGGCTGACCGGAAGGCGACAGCGCGGAATGCGGCAGCGCAAGCCCCAACGCTTCGCCGACCACCTGCGCCGTTGCCGCCGTCCCGAAGAACTGACAGCCGCCGCCGGGAGTCGCGCAGGCGCGGCAGCCGAGTTCCGCCGCCTCTTTGAGCGTGATCTGCCCATGCGCGAATCGCGCCCCGACCGACTGGATTTTGCCCGCGTCTTCACCGTCGGCGGCAGGCAGCGTGACTCCCCCCGGCACGAGTACGCAGGGCAGATCGTGCATCGCCGCCAATGCCATCATCATCGCCGGGAGGCCTTTGTCACAGGTCGCCACGCCCAGCACGCCGCGCCGGTTGGGAAGCGAGCGTATCAGCCGACGAAAAACGAGCGCGGCATCGTTGCGATAGGGCAGCGAGTCC
>JBBQPY010000072.1:0-23910 GCA_038216735.1 Chthonomonadales bacterium | reverse complement strand
TTGCAATTCTAATTGAAAAGGGACAGTCAATCTTCTGAATATTAGGCTCCTTGAGCTGCACGAACTCGATCTATGCCAACTGCTATACTGATGAGCACATCGTCATCGTCGAAACCGATGGTGGCGCCGCTCGAAACTATGATTATGACCGGTAGGATGCCTTCGGATTGAGAGACTGCCTCATATTCGATTTCGTTTCGCTTCAAATAGCTGAACACCTCGCTCCGATCCGCGTTTCGTTACAAGTCCCACTCGTCGACCATCAACGGGGCTGGCAACTGCACTTTATCTTTGCACGTCTCATAATCGATGAAGAGGGTCGCACAAACACGGGGCAGGAAATAGCTGAAGTGAATCCCCAGATCGCCGTACTTGAAAATCGAAGGCTCTTTATAGTTGGGTGAAGCGCCACCGACCATTTCAGGTTTGCCGCACAATGCGACGATTTGCTCCTCGGTCATTCCCACTTTCAGCTCGCTCAGCCGCCCAGATTGCAGAAAACGTATCAGCGAAACGTGCATTGTACGTCTGATCCTCTGGTCATTCTTGTACCCACAAACTGACGCCGGGGAATCTGTCAGTCCTCGCACATCGAGAGGACTGCTTACCACTGACGAAAGTGTTTCCGCTCAGGCTCTTTTCGTCAGACTCAAGGCATGATACAGGCTCGGAACATCGTGCGTCCACGTCGGAAGCAGCAGCGTGATCGCGATCCGCTCGATGTGACTGAGAATAGCAATACCTATCGCGAGCCACCATAGCTAGCCCGATAAGCCAAATCCGAGTAAAGTCAGACCGCCGCAAACTGTGCCACGCCAGCCGCTTTGCTGCTATAAGCATGTTAGGAACTGAATCGGTTATACTTGCACCAGTCGAGCGCCAGAGAAATTCCTTGCACTGCCATCATGACAAGCAAAGGCACCCGGAACACCTCAACTACAATCGGATGACGGACCCACACGCACATCAGCACGAAAACACAGAAGATCGCATCTACCTGACTGTCCCAGGCACACAGTCGGGCATGCGCCATATTGAGACGCCTTGCGACCACACCATCGAGTATATCACTTACCAAACCGACTGTCAGCCACCCGACCGATGCGCCCCGAAGGGCTGCCAGTAGCATCGTGGGACCCAGGATCAGGCGAATGAGAAGCAGAGCGTAAGGAATAAATTAGAACATTTTGCTCTCCTCACTCCACATTATTCCGGCCTACCGAACACATTCATCTCTCTATACTGCAGGTTCGATATCAGTCCTTCCTATGACGAATGTGAAGCGCGGCGCAACCGGTCGCGTACCGCGAGCCATTCCTCCGAATCCGGTGGCAGTTCAGCGACGATTCGAGTCACACCTGCAGAGTCCAAATCGTGAAGCACGTCATAGAGGCGGGCCGCATAACCAGGCGCCTGCTGAATCATTACAACCGACAGCAGACTTGCTGAAGCATGACCCTCTTCCAGCAGGGCGCGCTGTACCACTTCCGCACTCCCTGCCTCCATGAACGTGACCCAGCCAACCCGCTCGCCCGCTGCTAACAGTTGCTGCAATCGTTCTCGAACATCGCCAGACACAGTTTCGAGAGGGGCACGTGGGGCGTAGTGCCTCGCCATCATGCCCGGTGAGTGCGACGGCGCATCACTGTTTCGATCGGATGAAGTCGTGCCCGCTTCAGGACTGCGATATATCGGACCGATCACGGCTTCGATGTCGGCGGGCGAGATCAAGCCCGGACGCAGAAGCGTGGGAGGGCGCGTCGTCAAATCCAGCACCGTAGATTCCAGTCCTCCTGTCGTAAGACCGCCATCCAGAATCAGGTCGATACGTCCGTTCAGGTCGTGCAGCACATGTTCGGCGCGTGTCGGCGAAAGCTGCATCGAGCGGTTCGCGCTCGGTGCGGCGATTGGAATGCCCGCTGCCCTCAGCAATGCCTGCGCAACAGGATGCGCGGGAACCCGCACCGCAACGGTTGCGCCGCCGCCCGTCACGATGTCCGGCACGAGATCACGGCGCGGCAGCACCAGCGTCAGCGGACCAGGCATAAATCGATCTGCAAGTGATTGGGCGCACTCCGTCCACTCCGTTACGAGGTCGGCAATAGCGGCGGTATCCGCAACGTGCACGATCAGCGGATTCGTCGAAGGTCTGCCCTTGGCAGCAAATATTTTTGCGACAGCGGCAGGATCGAGAGCGTTCGCGCCCACCCCATAGACTGTTTCAGTAGGAAACGCAACGAGCCCACCCGCACGAAGTATCTCCGCCGCACGCCCAATTTTGTGGTTATTGGCATTTGCTTCACTATCGACGCGCAGCACGATGGTTCTTATGCTATCCGGTTCATAAATTTCCAACAAAGTGTACTTTCGTCACGATCTCGCCATCACCCCCGTCCCTCTATGCCGCCCATAAATCGCTATGAAGAGGGGAAAGCAAATCAGTGCTGCATTCGGGCTTCTCACATAGCACGTACGGCTGGTAAGAAAAAACGTTGGGAAGAAGGCGGAAGCAGATTAGTCTTAAACATCGTGAGACAATCGTTCAACGAACTCATTCTGTCCGCAGCAGGTTCTTTCCTGCCTGAGTGAGAGCATCCGCAAATAAGGAAGCATGGAGCATGTATCTTTACACGGATTTTAGTGTCTCATCAGCTGTGGACTGCGTTCCAGCAATAGTACGCCAGCCTTTGCAAATGAAGAGCAAAAACCGGTGCGATCGCCTACTGAACCGTTCAGAGCTCGTGCCGCTTGATTTTTCGGTTGCATTATGTTATCATGGAAGAGTAAATAAACCCCAGAATTGTTTTCTAATTGCAACAGGTTGCAAGCCGTCTTTGCCTCTTCAACAAGACAGAGTCGTTTGTGTCGAAACTGCACCGAAACCGCATTAAAACTGAAACCACCTTTACGAACTGAAGCTGCGATGTGTCCCCACGCATTGCGAGCCCCGTTTTCAGATTGACCTATTCCGTAGAACAGACAATTTCCGCTGAACCTACTGGCTCTGTTCCTCAACATTTAGTTTGTGTTTGTTCCGTTTTCGGATGCCTCGTACTATTCCGCCGCAATCGCGTGAAAGGGAAGTTTCCATGCCCCGTGTTGGTACGTACCATGTGCCGCGTACGCTGCAACAGACCCTCGCGCTGTCTGTTTTCGCGCTGACTACGTTTGTTATGCTCGCCGCCGGAACGAAACCCGCCCGCGCTGTCGATGTCAAGCCAGAATTGCAAGCCGCCTACAAAGACTATAGCCGCGCTGTCAACGCCGACAATCTGCGCGCGTCCGTTAATATGCTCTCCAGTTTCGGTTCACGCATCGCAGGCTACCCCGGTGACCGCAAAGCGGCAGACTATGTCGAGCAGCAGTTTCGCGCCCTCGGTCTCACCAACGTGCTTCACGACGAGTTTCCCGTCACCGTTCCCTATGACGACAGCGTCGAAAACGACTCAGCTAAAGCCGACAGCGGATCGAAAGGCGCCTCCGCACAAATCGTCGGCATCACAGGCGCCGACAACAGCGCGCAAACAGCCGGAACGCAGCTGCGAATGTATCCTCTCTGGCCCAACCTCGTCCGCACGCCCACCCTGCCCACCGCCGGACTGACCGCTCCCCTGATCTATGTCGGCGACGGCAAGCTCCGCAACTTCAACGGCAAAAACGTCGATGGGTCGATCGTAATGGTCGATTTCAACTGCGCGGGAGAGTGGCTGAATGCACCGCGCCTTGGCGCAAGAGCCGTCATTTTCATCGCACCCAACACCACGATGCGCGGCGAGGCGGAAGCCAAATTCATCTCGATTCCGATCGCGATCCCGCGCTTCTACATGACAAAGAAAGACGCCGCGCCTCTGCTCGCCGCCTGCGCATCCGGTCGACCTCCGCAGGTCAAACTCATGTGCAGTATGCCCTGGCGCACACTCACCGCCCGCAACTTCAGCGGCGTAATCCCAGGCACCGATCCACTCCTCAAAGACCAGGTAATCGTCGTCCAGTCCTACTACGACGCGACCTCCGTCGTTCCCGCACTCGCCCCCGGCGCCGATACTGCCTGCAGCTTCGCCGCGATGTGCGAGATGATCCGCACCTTCAACGATCCCGCCCACAAACCGAAGCGCACGATGATGTTCATCGCGACCTCCGCCCACTTTCAGGCGCTGAAGGGTCTGCGCGAATACATTCATCAGCATATGGACGATTGGATGCCGGCTGGCTTTTTCGAGCATAAAGCCACCAAGCCGCTCGATATCTACCTGTGGGTCGGGCTCGATCTGACGAGCCAGACACGCTCGTTCGGCATCTTCTACAAAGGCTGGTTCTACGACTACCGCGAAGACATACAGGGACGTTTCAGCGACATCGCCCGCGTCTGCCGCGAGAACGCCGAGAAGGTCGGCACGACACTCGGCTTCGACTATAAACGCTATTTCAACGACGGTGTCAACCCGGTAGATGGCAAAAACTGGCGCAACTTCATTCCCGGCAAACCCGCCTTCGATTCGGAAGTCGCGACGATGGCGGGCGGCAACGGCATCACCTTTGCCTCCACCGACGATAGCCGCGCCTTGATCGATACGCCTTTCGACACTTTCGATCATGTGAATATCGCCAACCTCGCGCAGCAGGTCAAACTGCTCGACTGCCTGATGTGGCACATCGTGACGGACACGAACGCGCCCGGAGACATTAACTCGCAGCGAATGCCGATCTCCGATCCGTCAAAATGGTCGCGAATGGCGCTGCAGGGCGGCTTTGCAACGGTGCAGGGTCGTGTGCAGATGTTCAATCCGAAAAAGTCGTTCATCGCCAACTCCGACCCGCGCCTCGCCAATACGCTCGTCGTCGCCCGTAACCGCAACAAGTCGTACATGGGCGTGCGCGGCAATATGGTGGAGCGCACCGAGTGGACGACGCCCGATCGAATCGGCTCGCTCGAACTCGATGCGAACCATATGCCGACGCGCTACGACGAGAAGACCGGCGATGCGCTCGATCGACAGGGCAATCACGTCACCGCCTCGAACTTCTTCACTTTTCATGGAATCGCGCCGCTGACCGCCTACGGGTCGAACAAGCCGATTTCGCTCGCCGCCTACCACATCGACTACGATGATACACGCCCGGACCCCAACGACAAGAAGAGAATGATCCCGAACTCGGCGCGTGGCGAAATCGATTATGCCCCCGATCTCGGAACTGGCGGCGCAAAGTACATTCCACTCGATGTGATGGTGACGACGGCGACCAAAGAGACGCCGATCATCGTTTTCCGTTGCGTACCGACCGCGATTTTCGATCTTGTCGACCAGCAGTCGCTCCGTGCCCTGACCGGAATCGATATTTACGATGGTGAGAGCAACGGCGAGCCGCGTATGTTCGGCTACGCGATCGATCCGCAAGACCCGAATCTAGTGGGCTCCTACGTCGAAGACGTCGCCGTCCTCTTTTCACAACCCGGTTCGCGCCTCAAAATCGCGATGAACAGCGGGCCCGGCGCGACGCGCCTGCTGCTGATCAACTCGCAGCCAAACCAGCCGGAAGGCAAAGGCTACCTCGTTGCGGGCGACCCGCGTGACGCGCAGAACGCCGATCTGCTCGGAGTCGTCGCGGGCGCGCAGTACGACGCTTCGCAGGAGATCGCTAAATCGGGCGCGATCTACGACACCGCGCTGCACGTCGCCGAGGATATGTGGAAGATCGACGAGTTTCGTATGCGGCGGCTGGCGAAGTACCGCATTCTCGACATCGACAGCGACGAGGGCGTTGCCGGTCTGCACAAGCTCGCCTACAAAGCGATCGACGCCGCTAAAAAAGCCCGCGATCAAAAGGACTGGGAGAAGTTCGACGCCGAGTCTCGCGCGGCCTGGGGCTATGAGAGCCGCGCCTACCCGGACGTTCAGCAGACCGCGATCGACGTCGTGCAGGGGGTGCTTTTCTATCTCGCGTTGCTGTTGCCCTTCGCCTATTTCGCCGAAAGACTACTGTTCGGGTTCTTCGACCTGAAGCGGCAACTGATGGCGGCGGCGGGCATCTTCCTGGTGATCTTCTTCATTT
The DNA here is from genome assembly GCA_038216735.1 of Chthonomonadales bacterium. Classification (GTDB taxonomy): domain Bacteria; phylum Armatimonadota; class Chthonomonadetes; order Chthonomonadales; family Chthonomonadaceae; genus JBBQPY01. The sequence goes on along the minus strand of JBBQPY010000072.1, from coordinate 17,859 downwards.
TCTCGCGGGTGCATCCTGCTTTCGACATCACAAACAATACCGTGATCGTCCTGCTGGCATTCGTGATGCTCGCGCTCTCCTCGATCGTCATCGGGCTAATCTCGAGCAAGTTCGAAGAACAGCTCAAGCAGATGAGTCAGGCGTCGGGCGGCGTACATAAAGCCGACATTGGGCGCGTCTCGGTGGCAGTAGCTGCCTTCAACCTCGGTATCTCGAACATGAGACGCCGCCCGATGCGTACGTTCCTGACCTGTGTCACGCTCATTCTGCTGACCTTCACCGTTCTCTCGTTCACCTCCGTCGTGCAGACGATACGCTTCAACCAGGTTCCTGCGCCGAGCGATCACGGTCCACGCTATAACGGTATCATGATCCGCACCGCGATGTGGGAGCCGCTCCAGGAACCCGCTTATCGACTGCTCGCCGACGAGTACGGACAGAAATACAGCGTTGCGCCCCGCGCCTGGTTCTTCGGCACACAGGCGGGCGAACAGTCGTTCCTGACGCTCAAACGCGCCGACAAATCCTACGACGCCAAAGCGCTGTGCGGACTTTCGCCACAGGAAGCGAACCTGACGCGCCCGCAGGACGCGCTGGAACAGGACGACAAAGGCAAGCCGATCGGACGGTGGTTTCTGCCCGGCGATGTCTATACGATCGTGCTGCCGGACGTAATCGCGAACAATCTCCGCGTCGATGCGCGCGATGTCGGGACCGCAAAGGTGACCTACAGCGGCGTCGAATATACCGTCATCGGCATCCTCGATTCGCAGAAACTCAAAGAGTTCGCCGACCTCGATAACGAAGTCGTTACGCCCGTCGACTTCATTGCGATGAACAAGCTTTCCAAGCAGGGCAAGGGCGGCAATACCGGCTTCCAGGAGTACACGCACCTCGAACCGGACGCGGTATTCTTCATCCCCTATCGCACAGCGACGAACCTCGGGGCGGAGCTGCGATCGATCGCAATCAACTTCGACGAACCCAAGAACGTCATCACGCGCCTGAATCCGCTGATGCACCGACTCGGACTGAATTTGTATGCCGGTCGCATCACCGACGCCAACGCGGTCGATCCAAAGAAACGTGGCTCGGTCGAGCGGTTCTCCTCGATCGCGGCAACCTCGTCGCGGGGCATGGAACTGGTCTTCTTCCCGATCGTGATCGCCTCGCTGATCGTCCTGAACACGATGCTCGGCTCTGTCTATGAGCGCATCCGCGAGATACATATCTTCTCGTCAATCGGGCTTTCGCCGTCTCATATCGGAATGCTCTTCATCGCCGAAGCGATGGTCTACGCGATCCTCGGCTCAGTAGCGGGCTACCTGCTCGGTCAATTCACGAGTAAACTTCTGGTGGCCACGCACTGGCTGCCCGATCTCTACCTCAACTTCTCGAGCGTGAGCGCGGTCATGACGACGCTGATCGTCGTCGGCGTGGTGCTGCTCTCGACGATCTATCCGGCGCGAAAAGCCGCTGAGGTCGCGACCCCGGCGATCGAACGCTCATGGCGCGTGCCGGACCCGGATGGCGATCACTGGATCGTGCCGCTCCCGTTTGCTGTCACGGGCGACCAGGCATCGGGTCTGAACTCGTTCCTCGGCGAATGGTTCTCGGCGTATGAAGAGTATTCGATCGGCGACTTCGTGACACAGGGCGTGATCATGGAGGAGTTCCAGCACGCCAACGGTCTCGCCTATCGCATCAAGTGTATGACCTGGCTTGCGCCCTTCGACCTCGGCGTTTCGCAGCGAGTTGCGGTCGAGACGACGCCTACTGTCACACCGGACGTGTTCGAAATCAACCTTCTCATCGACCGCGAATCGGGCGACATATCGAACTGGAAGCGCGTCAACCGTCGGTTCCTGAACACGCTCCGCCGCCAGTTCCTGATCTGGCGTACGCTGAAGCAGGCGGATCGCGACAAATATCTCCGCGAGGTCGAAATCCCCGCGCCTGCGATCGGAATGATGCCCGGAACCGCGATTCCGAATGATTAGAATATTTGCTAAATACCCCCAACCCCCTCCTTCGCATGGAGGGGGAGTAATCCACGGGAACGCAGCTTTTGTTTGGAGACGGGACTGAAGTCCCGGTCTGGAGATGGGAAGTCCGCCTGCGCGGACTGAGGCCGGACACTGTGTATTATATAACGGACATTTCCGTCCGCAGGACGATTGGCGGAACGCTACTAAGACGGTGGTTTTCAACCACCGGTATTGAGTCCGAAGGACGCTCGGCTTTAGCCAGACAAACCGGGGTTTCGACCCTGGGAATCTAATTTGCCAGTCGGATTAGGCTTTCAACCCTGGATATGCTACTCTTCTCCCCTCTCCCTACCATTCGTACCTCATTAGGGAGAGGGGTCGGGTGTGAGGGGTGACAAATATTGGAACCCGCAGTTTGACATTGTGAATCCGCTGTTAAATTGAGATCAAGCCTATGAAATCGAGCAAAACTCTATTCACGATCTATGCGGTTCTCGCAATTGTTTTGGGCGCGCGACCCGCCTGGGCAGATAAGGCAGGCGATGCATTACTTCAAAAATGTGTCGATGCCGAAGGCAAGGCGCAGACGCTTGCCGCGGATTTCACACATCTGAGCCGCCTCGAAGGGCAGACACGCGTACAGACCGGCAAAATCCAGATCAAAAAGCCGAACTTCGCGCATATTGTGATCACCGCCCCAAAGAATGAGACGAGCGGTAACGTCGTGATTCATTCGGATGGCAGACAGTTTCTGACCTACTCGCCTTCCGATAATACCTATGCACAGGAAGCAGCAGACGTATCGGGCGGCAATATCGCGCGGAACAACATCGTCGAGACGAATATTTTCTTCAATCCCGACCTGCTCAACCGCTATCGGTTCATGGGCTCGGGCGCTAAGATCGTGGGTTCGGTGACAGTCGGCGGCACAGCCTGCAAGATTCTCGAGATCACCGGAATTCCGAAGAACAATTTCCGCATTACGATCGGCGCGGACGGACTGCTCCGCGGCTCGCTCCACGTCTGGGGCGATAGCCGCGACGAAACACATCTGACCAATCTGCGCGCCAACAGCGCAATTGCACCCGCCGCCTTCGTCTGGAAGATGCCGCGCGGAGCAAAAACGGTACAGGAAGTAGTGTCGAGCCACGCCGCTGAAACACAGGGACAGAGAGCTGTCTCGCTGCTCGCGGTCGGCAAAATCGCACCCGATTTCACGCTGACACAGTTATCCGGACAGAGTGTTTCGCTCTCCACACTGCTGAAGGCAAACAAAGTGGTACTCGTCAATTTCTGGGCTAATTACTGTGGACCGTGCCATGAAGAACTGCCGCACCTCAATAAACTGCACGAAGATTTAAAGAGCAAAGGGTTTGAGATCCTGACGATCAACCTTGGCGATTCGGCGGCGGTAGTGTCCAAGTTCTGGACGGAAAGCCATTTCACATTGCGTGTTGCGCTCAATGGCGATAAAGTCTCGACGCAGTATGGTGTGCAGGCGATCCCCACCAACTATGTGATCGGAAGCGATGGGAAAATCCTCGGGGCATTCGAAGGTTTCGACGAGAGCGGCATCCGAACCGCTCTCGCCAAAGCAGGCATTAAATAGCATAGCTCTTTTGACCCGGGGATACATCCTCGGTGTGTAGTCGCAAAGTCCGCCTGCGCGGGCTGATTAAAGCATCGTGTGCGAAGGACACTTAGCCGTAGGCTCTTAATGACGGAATTCGGTCCATGGTGACATTCAGCCCTTATCCCAACCCAACTCCCTGCCAGTCGCAGGCTCCTCAGGGAGAAGGGTGAATACAATACTGATCGCTTCTCTCCTCTCCCGAAAGCTGCACGGAAGAGGTGAAGACGCATATTAAAAATAGCAAAATGTTCGTTGGAGGAGACCCGCGTGGCGGAATCAAATGAGATAGAGCGACTGCGTACGCAGGTCGAAAGCGAGACTCGCGAAGAGGGCGACGAGGAGGGGCAGGAGACCAAGTTCGAGGATGGCTTCACGAGCAAAACCGTCTTCGGTTCGCTCTTCATCGCCTTCATTATGCTGCCAGGAGCGCTATACCTCGGGCTGGTCGCGGGACAGGGACTTGGTCCGGCTGCCGAGTGGGTCACGATAGTACTTTTCGCCGAGATCATGCGACGCTCGTTCCTGCCGATGAAGCGACAGGAAGTCTATATCCTCTACTATATCGCGGCGGGACTGACCGCGCTCGCAGATAAAGGCATCTCGGGCGGGCCGTTCGGGCAGCTGATCTGGAGGCAGTATTTCGTTCAATCGCCGCAAGCCGCTGTCGTCGCGCGCGATATACCGCACTGGGTCGTGCCTGCCGCCGGTTCGATGGCATTACAGCAGCGCACCTTCCTGCACTGGGACTGGTTCTGGCCAATCATCATTCTGCTGGTCAACGAAGTCTTAGGTCGGCTAAACTGGAATGCCGCGGGCTATTTCCTTTTCCGAATCACCTCCGATATCGAACGTTTGCCCTTCCCGATGGCTCCGGTTGCTGCCTCCGGCGCGACCGCCCTCGCCGAAGCCGCGAGCAAAGAAGAGTCATGGCGATGGCGCGTTTTCTCGATCGGCGCAGTCATCGGTATGATCTTCGGCTTCTTCTATATCGCGATACCTGTCTTCACCGGCGTCGTCTTCGGAAAAGCCTTCACGCTGATTCCGATACCGTTCTTCGATCTGACGACCAATACCGAGAGTATATTGCCCGGCGCGATTACGGGTATCTCCGGCGATATCACCAAGATTCTAACTGGATTCGTAATTCCCTACGACATCGTGCTGGGATCACTGATCGGTTCGGTAGTCTGTCGTATCGGTCTCGCTCCGTTCCTGCAGGGAAGAGGGCTGTTCGGTTCCTCCGACTCGAATGGCTGGACGCGCGGTATGGACGCAATCTATACCAAGCAGGCGACCGACATCAAGTTCTGGCTCTCGATCGGCATCGGGCTCCAAGTCGCCGTAGCTTTGATCGGCTTCTACAGCGTCTTTCGCGCTTTCGCTTCGATGCGAAACGACATCAAAAACAAGGGATTGAACCTGAGTGTCCCGAAAGGGCGCGGTGACCTGCCGCTCTGGATTCCGTTCGCGATCTGGCTCGTTGTGACCGTTTTTTATATCGGACTTACGCAGTATCTGCTAGGTCTCAGCGGTCATAGTTTCCCGCTCTGGATACTCGTTTTCTACGGGCTGATCTGGTCACCGATCAACTCCTATGTTTCGGCGCGCATGGTCGGGCTGACGGGTTCGGGGGTCTCGTTTCCTTATCTCAAAGAGGTTTCGGTAATGAAGTCGGGGTACCAGTATGCCGACATCTGGTATGCGCCGATACCCCTCAACGACTTCGGCGGCGCGGCACAGAAGTTCCGCGAAGTCGAGCTGACCGGCACGAAATTCGTCAGTGTCGTCAAAGTCGAGGCGCTGATGACGCCGGTAATCTTCATCGCCAGCTTCGTTTTCTGGGCGTTCTTCTGGCACACGAGTCAGATACCGTCCTCGCAGCACCCATATGCGGCGAAGTTCTGGCCGATCTCAGCGACTTTCGAGGCGCTGTTCCAGACGATCAATCGCCAGCAAGGCGGCATCACGTGGGTCAAGGAAGCGATCAACTTCCCGCGCATCGGTGGGGGAGTCGCTGCCGGACTCGCGCTCTACGGCATTTTCGGGCTGTTCAAGCTGCCGGTACTGATCTACTATGGGTTCATCGGAGGTTCCGGCTCATTCCCGCATGATGTGATACCGACGTTCTTCGGCGCGTGGCTGGGTCGCAAATACTTTGCAAAACGGTTCGGCCTGGAGAACTGGCGTATGTACACTCCGGTGCTGCTCGCGGGATTCTCGTGCGGCACGGGACTGGTGGCGATGGCCTCGATCGCGCTTGCGCTGATCGCCAAATCCGTCAACTATCTGCCGTTCTGACACCATACCATGCGCGATATCGGCTCGATAATCTGGCTTGCAATGCTCGCTCTGGCAGTCGCCGCCCTCGTCTCATTCGGGGTCGGCGTAGTGCTCGGTTCACACCGAGGGCATCCGAAAGTATCGCAAGGAATCGCAGCCGTGATAGTTGCCATTGTGTACGCAGTTCTGCTCATCGGCGTGCATTCGCTGAGCGTTAGCGGCACTCTGGTAGTCATCCAGACGCTGCTGCTGATCCAGATACTGACTTTGCCACTGATAATCGGCTTTGTCACAGGACAATATCGACGGCGCGATCGAAAAGACATTACTCGATATGCTTCTGTGACTGCCGCGCTGCTGAGCATTGTTGTTCTCGTCTGGTTCGAGCGTAATATTCGGGCGGTCGTTACGATTGCGAAGGACGCAGGACTGCTCCAGACTGGCGTCAAATACGAGCCTGAAAAGAACAAAGCCTGTCCGGACAACCTGACGAGCCTCTACAACGCGCTCACGATCTATGCGCAGGACTGGGACGCACTGCCGCCCGCCGCGAACTGGCTGGACAACGACGATCTCACCTCGAAGATACGTCAGAACGAATGGCTGCACTGTCCGGCAGTCTCGAATCGACAGGATGACAAATACGGCTATGCCTATAATGACGCTGTCGCCGGGCGCAAACTGAACGGCAAAAAGCTCAAGGAGCTGCCGGACGCGGCGAAAACGCCTCTGCTCTACGATTCGACCAATCTGGCAAAGAACGCGTATGATGCCGTGACTAGTTTGCCGAAACCGGGGCGGCACAGCGGGCGGAACAATATTCTTTATCTCGACGGCCATGTCGAGAATGTCGCGCCGTAACCTGTAAGAGACAAGTCTCATAAGCTCTATCGCCTCACGACAGGGTGTGCTAAACGGAATCGACGACCGTCAGATGTTGTTTAATGACCGGTAGAATCGCTGAATTGTTATAAATCAAGATCGACAAGTAATGCCAACGCAAGTACAATCAAAATTAATCCGAGCGGAAAAGAGAGCGGCGCAGAACGCAGAAATCAATTCCACAAAGCAGACCGTGATCGGTTGGCAGGGCGTACGGTGCATGTTGCCGCCGGACTGGAATGTCACCGGCTTTTCGATGGATCGCGAAAACGGTTATCTCAGAGTCGATGCACCTGCGCCCGGCACGATGACGGTTCAGATTCGCTGGTCGAACGCCGCGCGTGTACAAAAAGGTCCGCCGAACCTCTATACGTTTCTTGCGCCGCGGTTCCGCAAACTGCTCAAACGCCCTGAACCCGCCGTTCCGAAGCCGGACATGAAAGCGAACCTCGAAAAAATACTGAAAGAGACCGCGAAACAGGCAAAGAAAGCGAAGTCGGGATTCGAAAGCACGATCAAGCCCGAAAAAACCGAGGGCGATGACGATGAGCGCACTGCTATAAACTTCTCCTGGAACGGTGGCGGGCGCGGGCAGGGCAAAATCTGGTACTGCGCGATCTGTCACCGGATCATCGTCGCACAGGTCGTCGGAATGCCGAGGGACCAGACGGCGATGGCGCTGATCGCCTCGCAGCTGTTCTCAACGCTGCATGATCATTCGATCGACGGTTACGATCGGTGGGCACTCTACGATCTTCAAGTAGACGTACCCGACGACTTCCGCCTGGAGGATCAGAAACTTCTTTCGGGCTATCTGCACCTCGGATTTCGGCGCGGCAGTGAGCGCATTCTCGTCGATCGCTGGGGACTCGCCAATGTCACCCTCAAAAAGTTTACGCTCGATGCCTGGTTCCGAAACCATGCCCTTGTCAAACTGAAGCGCCTGCCAAAAGACGAGCGCGCTCTGCACGGACACGAGTGCGAGCATTATACAGGCAGTATCCCCGCGATCGCGCGCATTCGTGCCCTGCGAGAAACGAAAGGGGCACTGCGTCGTTTTGCCACACGCTACGAGAGCGGAATCTGGGAATGTCCGGACACTAACAAGCTCTATGCGATTCAGGTCGCGCACAATAAGCGCTCGGTCGGATTGTGGGAGGAGGTGGCGGAACGATGCGACTGCCACTGATGCTGCGGGTAAAATACGGCATTGGGCGCTATCTGCCTTTCCTTAAAATCCGGCCGCCAAAAGTGGATCGTCAGGCGGCGATGATGCTGAGACCAGGCAGGAATTCGATGCTCACCTGGGAGAAGCGTGAGACCGGCGAGACGATGCTGCTCGTGCCTCAGAACGAAAAGGTTGGGCGTGTAACCCGCACTATGGCGAAGTTCCTCAAAGCCCCGACCGAGCGACAGGTCGAACTCGATGAGGTGGGCGGCTATGTATGGGAATTATGCGACGGAAGCTTGACGGTGGATGCGATCGTTCAACGGACATGCAAGCAGTACAAAATGAATCGTCGCGAAGCGGAAGTCTCGGTAACGATGTTCCTACAGATGCTGCACGAGCGCAATTTCATCGGTTTCTACAAGAAGACCGGCAAAAAAGCGTAAAATGCGACGTGGACTGTCTCCGCTCTCATAGCCTCGGGAGGGGTCAGGGGATTAGGGATCTAGGATCGTATCTTTACGGTGGAGAACGAAAAAGATGAGTGGGGAAACAGTCAAAAACGCTCCGCAGTCACAGATCACACTGCCTTTCAGCAAGGCGTGGGCGATCAGTATGCGAAGCATCAAAATACGCCTCGGACGTTCGCTGATCACGGCGAGTGGCATCATGCTGGGCATCGCCTTCTATAGTTCTGTGCGGACGACGGGCCTGTTTCCTTCGACAGATGTCGGACCAGAGGCGTTAGCCGCCGCCCACCGACAGTCGTGGCTGGCGATCATGGCATTGCTCGTATGCTTCGTCGGCATCACAAACTCGATGCTGATGTCGGTCACTGAGCGGTTCAAAGAGATCGGAACGATGAAGTGCCTCGGCGCACTGGACAAGTTCATCGTGACGCTCTTTTTCATCGAGGCGGCACTGATGGGATTCATTGCCTCCGCAGCGGGCTGGCTTGTCGGCTGGCTTATCATCTGTATACTGCATCTTTTCTCCAGTGGGCTGAGCGCTTTCGGCGGCGCGTTCTGGCTCGGCTCGCTGATTCAGATGCTTGAGTGCGTGTTTATCGGCGCAGGTATTACCCTGATTGCCGCGATTCCACCTGCTTACAACGCTGCCAAGATGCCGCCTGCGATGGCGTTGCGATCCGAAATCTAGCTGGCTTGCCAGCTACTTACCATAGTCAACACAAACCCACTTCGAGAGGCTTACGATAGATGGCATCCAACGAATATGTTGTTCGCACGAAGGGACTCGTTAAAGAGTTTCACATGGGCGATGAGACGCTTCGCGCGCTCAACGGCGTCGATCTCGACATCAAGCGCGGCGAGTATCTGTCGATCATGGGACCGTCCGGCTCCGGAAAATCGACGCTGTTCAACGCAATTGGCGGGCTCGACAAGCCCGACGCCGGTTCCGTTTTCATCAACGATGTCGATATGGCACAACTCGACGCCAAAGAGCTCGCCTACCTGCGCTGCCACACGATCGGCTACATTTTCCAGACATTCAACCTGCTCACCGCGATGACCGCGCTCGAAAATGTGACGCTGCCGACGGTCTTTGCAGGTGCGCCGACGGAAGAAGGAATCGAACGCGGCATGGAGATGCTGAACAAAGTCGGTCTCGGACACCGTCTACATCACCGACCGGGTCAGCTTTCTGGCGGGCAGCAGCAGCGCGTCGCCATCGCCCGCGCACTCGTCAACACGCCCGCGATCGTACTTGCCGACGAACCGACCGGCAACCTCGACCTGAAAACCGGTGAAGAGATCATCGCTCTCCTGCGCGAACTCAACAAAATGGAAGGCGTCACGATCATTACGGCGACGCATGACTATAAAATGGTGGACGTGTCCGATCGTGTCGTCTGGATTCGCGACGGCAAAATCGCCAAGATCGAGGAGCGCGCCGACATCAAAATCAGCGTCGGCGGTATGGAAGACGCCAGCGGCGTAGCCTCACACTCAGAGTGAACAATAAATGGGTCGTCTGGCCAACGTCCGGTCACCGCGCACGGCGGGGAGTGCTTCGCCAAACCGGAACTTGATTTCTGTACCAAAACCGGACTTGCGACGCTGAATATCCAGGGCGGGAGGCAAAAATGACACGACTGCGTGGGACAGGGCTCGGAAGCGGAACCGTGCTCGGCACGGCGGCAGTGATCAGAATGCGCAATGGGTACCCGCTGACCCCTGCGATACCGCCGCGCATCGCCGAGATGCTGACACAGCGCCGACTCGATCAGACCCCCGACATCATTTTGATTGCGGACGACTACCAGATCGCACTCGATATCGCCGCCGCGATCCGATGGGGAAATGTCGTCGGGATCGCATCCGCGCAGCCGGCCGCAGATTCTGCGCAAGTGCCCTACCCTGCGGTCACGGGAGCAGACGGACTTCTCGAAACGGTCGAGGAAGATATGCTGCTGATCGTCGACGCCGAGCGCGGCATCGTTACGATCGATCCCGATCCTGCCTCAATTGGACAGTATACAGCGGAAAGCAATCGCCTCGCGCCCAAACGCCGCCTCTACCTCGACGATATGCATCTGCCCGCCAACACGCTCGACGGACATACGATACAGGTACTGACTGAAGTCCATACCGATGAGGACATTGCGCTCGCGCTCGACAACGGTGCGGATGCACTGCTTGTGCCTTTCGACGTGCCACTGCTTCCCGACGCGAGCGACGATGCCGATCAACGGCAGTCGCTGCTCGCGCTGATCCAGCTCGCCGCCAGCAAACCTCTCATAATCCTCGACCGCTACGCGCTCGCCCCAATGGTTGTGCTGGAAGCCGCGCTCAAAGCCGATCTGACTGTGACTGTGCCGCTGATGGCGCATCTGGATGGTTACGGAGTCGGCGAACTCAGCACCGAACTGATCGAGGGTCAAGCGGACTGCCTCGCCTCAGATGCGCCGTGCGATATGCCTCGTCTCGGTATCAGCCTCACGACCGCACATCTCGCCCCCCATAATACGACGGAGGCGATGGCGTATTTCGTCGATAAGCTGGCGGTGCGCGGCGTAACCCGCATTTTTCTGACGAATACCGGTGACGATGAGGGGAAAATCGGGAACCAGGACGATTCTGCCGATGGGTTTGGAGCATTTGATCCGCTGGATGCCCTGCAAATAGGTATTCTGGACGATTTGATCGCTGCTGCCAACGCCGCGATGCTGCCGGTTTTCGTTCCGCTGCGCGTGCAGTTCGCGGCAGGCGATGCGCGGGACGCCCTCAAAAACCTCATTGGAGCAGGTGTACTAGGGCTTCTCGTTCCGCTCGATTCCGTAGCGCAAACCAAAGCCGACATCCGCGAACTGAACTTCTCCGAGTGCCGCGAGGCGCTCACCGCGCTCCTCAATCCCTCGCCTAAGTGATGACTCCAATCTGGCATGGGCATTTCGGGTGAAATATGCGCCGCAACGTTACTCCTCGATTTCATTGTTTACTGGAGGAGTTGTGACCGTTGCGATCCGCGCCTACGCCTGTTTGATATGATCGAATATTTTATCCGTGTCAAAAGGTGGACGACCGAATATTTCTGCGTGCGCGCTGTTATCAATTAGAAAAACAGGTTCTACATCGACGCCATAAACCCGGCCGGTGCTTCCGTGTACGGCGCTAAGCTCCCGGACCTCTCCTGCGATCAATGATAACACACCACTACCCGGACGGAAACGATCACGAGTCTCGAGCGCGCCGCCAGCACAGAGAATCGTACGGTCTACAGAAGGGCGTCGTGCTGCATCATTGAATGCCATGCTGCTAATTCTTCGCCTGCCTTGCTCATCCACTGGCAGGAAGCGTGTATCGTTGGAGACTGCGCGGAATAGGGTTTCCTCATCGGCGACGTGAGTTACAGTTGTAAATGCCTCATCCGTCATGCCTTCTGTTCTTCCGCATGATAGAGCCAGTGCGACAGAGCGATAAAGTCCGCGATTCGCTCCACTGTCCCATCCTCCATTTCGCTTTCGATATTGCTCCCCCACGATTTGAGGTAATCGACCTGATCCCCTGAGCGAACGAACAGTGTCAATGTGCGTCCCTCCCGCCACCACTCCAGCGTCACCTGCCCGCGTTCATTCGAACCGATGTGCGGTTCTGCCCATTGTACGCTGCGCGCCAACGTACTTGCCTGCAACAGCGCGATCGCTTCACGGGCATAAGCAATGCACTCGGGTAAGGGCGCTAACGAACCGTTGTCATCCCAGTTGTCTCTCAATGCTTCCAAAGCTGCAAAAATTGCATTTAGCCGCCGTGAAGTAATCGGTGCGTCTCGCTCCGGCACGATTAGGACAGGAATAAGGACAGCGGTTCCATCTGCTTCCTCGCGGACGGCGAAGTGCTTCCCTGCATATTTACTGCCAAGCAGGATGCGCCCCTTCTGATCGGCAACCTTGAGCATCTCCAGTTTCGCCCGACCGATTTTCATGAGAAACATTCCTTCCAAAACATTCCGTGGGCTATTCCCACTTCATTGTATCATAGATCTAGACACGCATCACCGGGGTCAGAAACCCGTTTGCAACTTTGCAATTCGGAACTCGGTCTAAATGAGCAGCCGATCATGTGGCTTGTTTCCTGTATCTGACGTATAATAACGTAGCGAATCAAAGACGAATGAACCAGCCTGCGTAAAAACTGGCGCGAATCAGATTGAGGGAATTAGAAATGTCGATCGAAGAGATGGATTCGATGACCTCCGCGCTCGCGGAGGCGTTCGATTCTGCAGAATATAATAGCGAAGCTCGATTGGAAATGCCAGCGGAACCTCCCATTACATCAGGAGGGAAACGGCAGTTCGTTCCGCCAACGTCGACTCCGATGCAGCCGATGACACCGGATCAGCACCTTGCCAACAATCTCGACACGCTTTCGGACGCCTATATGCGTCCTGCGTCGGGGCAGTTTTACATCGGATCTATCCTGCGCGAAATGCATGGCGCGCGCCACATCGCACACCTCGATCATCGCATGGTGACGCTGATGGAGATGCTCCGCGCCTTTCATATCCCCTATTCGGTTCAGGCAAACGGGGATACGCTCTATTTCGTCGAGCAATTCGAAGCGGCGACCGGCTCGGAACCGGCGATCCATGTTCTGACCGGCACGATCGTTTTCGACTGGAAGGGACACAACTATCACGTCACCGCGCTTCCCGAATATCGAGAGGCGGGTCGCGACGAAAATAGCCATGCGCTCTACGCTGCTGCGGACAGTTTCGACGCGTTGCGCGTGCTGGCACGCGACCTCGCGCTTTATAATCCAGACGTCAGCGAAGCGATCCTTCAATACGAAGGCGGCTGGCGCGACAGCCTCGAATTACGCCGCAACCTGAAAAACTGTACCTGGGACGCGCTGATTCTGCCTGAAGAAATCAAGTCGGACATTCGTGAGAACGCGGAACGTTTCTTCACAGGCGATAAAACTGTCTATGAGCGCATGGGTATTCCGCACAAGCGCGGCTTCATCTTTATCGGAGAGCCAGGCGATGGTAAAACGCTTACTGGCAAGATCATCGCGAATACCTATCGCGTCAATTTCATCTATGTGACATCCCTGCAAAGCCCGCACCAGACGCCGAGTCAGTGCCTGCGAGAGATTTATGACCGTGCCCACGAGGAGGCGCCGTGCGTAGTGCTTATCGAAGACCTCGACAGCCAGATCGACCGTACGAGCCGTACCGTCTTCCTGAACATTCTGGACGGCTTCGATCACAATGACGGCATTCTGACGATCGCAACGACGAATAATCCCGGCGATATCGACCGCGCGCTGCTCGACCGACCGAGCCGCTTCGATAAAAAGTGGGTATTCCCGCATCCGGACGTGACGTATCGCGCCGCCTATCTGACCAAGCGCTTGCGGGATGTGCTGGCGGCACAGGAGCTTGGTGCGGAGCTTGAGAGTGCAATCGGGGAGATGGCGGCGCAGACCAACCACTATTCGTATGCGATGCTGCAGGAGCTCGTCGTTTCGGCGGGGTTCGTCTATTTCGCAAACGGAGAAAAGGGCGATCTGGCGCAGATGCTGCGCGACGCGTTCGTCAAGACGCAAGAGCAGGTGAAATTCGGCGATCCGGAGAAACTGGCGAATGCGGCAAAAGGGCGGAGTGGCAGCATGGGCATCCGCAACGGGGAAGCGAACTATCGCTAATCGTTTGTGATACCGGATGTGACAGCGGCGCCTCTGCAAACTGCTGGGGCGCCGCTTGCTGCACTCTCCTAGACAGGGGCGAAGGGTTTGATGAAGGGGCAGGGAGAGAAAGATGCAGAAGATCGTCGTGCTGGTTGTAATGGCGAAGGAGGATGCGGACGCGCAGCCGTTTCGGGATGCTATTGAGAGTAATCCTCTTTTGCGTGATCGGGTCGAGCTGCGCTTTGGAAGGAATGAAGACGCGCTGCAGCTGGCGCCGGAGGCAGAAATCGTTGTCTGCGGCGCACTTGCTCCTGCACTTCTCGAAGCTGCCAGCAAGCTGCGATGGATCAGTTTTTATAGCGCGGGTCTGGACGGTAAGATCACGCCTGAGCTGGCTGCGCGCAATGTAAAACTCACCAATGCGAGCGGCGTTCACGGCCCCAACATTGCGGAACATGTGATGGCGTTCATGCTGATGTTCACGCGTCGGATGCCGTTTCATGTGCGCGCGCAGATTGAGGGGAAATGGGACCGCTTGCCTGGATCTCGCAGCATTGGCGCGGACGAATTGACGGGGAAAACGCTTGGTATCGTCGGGCTCGGGCGTATCGGCGAAGCGCTGACCGCACGGGCAAAAGCGTTCGGGATGCGCGTCATCGCCACCAAGCGCGACCTCACCAAGAGATATGTAGCCGAAATCGTGCCCGATGCACTCTATCCGGAAACGGAATTACCGCGATTGCTCGCCGAGTCCGACCATGTTTGCATCGCAGTACCATACACGCGAGACACGCACCATCTGATCGATGCTGCGATGCTAGCCCATCTGAAGCCGGGCTCCTACCTCTACAATATCGCGCGAGGCAAGGTCATCGACGAGAACGCGCTGATCGCTGCGCTGCAGTCGGGAGCGCTGGCTGGCGCAGGCCTGGATGTGTTCGAGACGGAACCACTGCCCGTCGAAAGTCCGCTGTGGAAAATGGAAAATGTGATCATAACGCCGCACACTTCAGGGATCACTCCGTACTATTTCGCTCGTGCCGCAGAGATTTTTGCTGCCAACCTGCACCGTTATCTCGAAGGCGAGACGCTCCACAACCTTTATGATTCAGAACGCGGTTACTGAGCGACCAATATTCAACGATCAAATGAGAGATTGACTTTGACGCCGATCTCTTCATGTTTTTAACGTAGCGATTCACCCTCGCCCTGCAAACCCCTCTTCTAAAGCTTCGGGCGAAGGGGAGCGAATGTAGATAGTCTGTCTGTAGGTGCGCAACCGATGGCAGGGTCAATAATGTCTCCTAACGATGAAAAGCCTGCCAAAATTCGGCAGGCCTTCCTATTGGTGGATCGAGACGTTTCAGGGAATCTGGCAGAATTACGCGGCGGCGTGAGTGGCGGCTTTGTTGGCGCGCTTCATCAGGCGTGACTTGCGACGCGATGCCTCGTTGCGATGAATGATGCCGCGCTCCGCTGTCTTGTCGATGGATTTGCAAGCAAGTCGGATCGCCTCGGTCGTCTCAGCGACTTCGGTAGTCGATGAGTCGATGGCGATGCGGGCTTTCTTGACGAAAGTCTTGAGCGCCGACTTGGCGGATATGTTGCGCAAATGGTTCTTACGCGACTTGATGACGTCTTTTTTAACAGATTTAATATTCGGCACGAAGCGTTCCTCTTTGTCTGGTAGGTTACGAGATAGCAAAGTATACCCGATGCGCTTGTGAATATCAAGTGGTAATGCGAATTCAAGGTGTAGTTTATCGGAATGAACGCCTCTTGACATTCCGGTCTATGTCGTCTATGATAGTACTTCTCAATTGCCCTACTATTTTACACCTCAGAACAATCAAAAGCCCTGCGCCGAACTACCATTAAGGCAGGTCAGGGATACAAGTCATCGGTATTGGAAGGACACTCGATTTTGCCATCAAAATATATCCGCGTGCTAATATCAGCTGGTCTGGTCCTGCTGGGAAACAGCGTCGCTGAGGCGCAGAAGCCACCCACCCTGCAAACGACCTTTGCAATCGTCGGCGCGCGTATCGAAATCGGCGGGGGGAAGTTCCTCGCAAAAGGCACCGTTCTGGTGCGGGATGGCATTATCGAAGCGGTCGGCGCGAACGTTCTAGTGCCGCCCGAAGCGGAGATAATCAAAGGTGACGGTCTGACAGTCTATCCTGGCTTCATCGACGCGCACGCGACGAAGGGGATATCTGCACCGGAAGCCCAGCCGAATCAGGACACACCGCCCGACTCCAGCATTGACGCACCACCCTTTATGCGCGAGGCGAACCGCAAAGGCATTCGACCCGAGATCAATGCCGCCGACTATTTCACGCTGACTGACGACGCTCTGAAACCAGAGCGTCAGGCAGGCTTTACGACGGAACTCTTGCTGCCGAGCGGTGGCACGATCAATGGCGTCGGCGCACTGATCGACCTGAACGGACTGCCACGGCGTGACGCCGTATTGCGCCGTGATGCAGCGATCGGCTTCTCGTTCGGCACCGCGGGCGGCGGCTATCCGAACAGCATAATGGGCATTATCGCTCTCACACGACAGACGATGCTCGACGCACAGTACTACCAGACTCTGCGTACTGCATTTGAGAAGGGTGGCAGTCGACGCCCGCCCGATGATGCCGGGCTATCTGCCCTTCAATCAGCACTCAACGGAAAAATGCCTGTCGTCTATGAAGCTGATACGGAACGGGAGATTTATCGCGCCTTGAAAGTTGCGGATGAGTTCGGCGTCACGCTGATTCTGAGCGGTGGGCTAGAGGCGTACAAAGCGGCTCCTCTGTTGGCGAAGCGGCGAATCCCGGTGCTGGTCAGCCTCAATTTTGGCGTCGAGCCGAATACCCTTCTGAAAAATAAACCGTCGGTTCTGCCTGTAAGTCCTGCAGTGAAACCGAGTGTGAAACAGGGAGATACCCCGAAAACTGGCTCTGATCCCGCTAAACCGATTTCATCCGAACTCCCGCCTGAAGACAAAAAACCGGTGGTTGAAGACGACAAGCCAGTGTTGCCGCCAAATCCCGACAAAACCGTTCCACCTAAATCTCCAGATCAGGCGGCGGATGACAAAGCCAAAACCGACAGTGCCGACGAAGAGGCAGATACTCCGATCGCCGTCTCGCAAGAGCGGCAGCGTAAATGGGAGGAAAAGGTCGCGAACGCCGCCGTGCTGTCCAAAGCCGGGGTTCCGATCGCTTTTACAACACGTGGTCTGAAATCGCCAGCAGAGTTTTTGACAAACCTGCGCCGCGCGATCAAAGCGGGGCTGCCGAAAGAGTCAGCACTGCGCGCGCTGACGCTCGGTGCTGCACAGATATTCGGCGTTGAGCGGCAGTTGGGCACCGTCGCGGTGGGCAAGACGGCCGCGCTCATCGTCCTTTCAGGTGACTTTGCCGACGACAAAACGCAGGTTCGCTATCTGTTCATCGATCGTCAGAAATTCGATTTGACCAAAGACACCCCGCCGCCCGCTGCCCCGCGCCGCCGTTTCCGTCCCGCCGAAGATGACAGAGAATAGGTCTGTAAATACATTACTTCCCTAAAGCAGGAGGGCGCAGCAAACAGCGCCCCAACAAATTCTCGGGGATTATTCTGTTACTGTAGTTTAGCGATATGGGCGGGCTTTTGCCCGCTTCCTCAGGCAGCCGCCGCCTGCATCCGTGTATTTCCGGGGGTTGCAAGCGGTTCTGGCAAACCCGCAGAAACGCGACACTGCCCGGCCGACACCCGCTTCTGCTG
>JBBQPY010000071.1:0-23925 GCA_038216735.1 Chthonomonadales bacterium | reverse complement strand
AGATCAGCGCGAAAGTCGGAAAATGTGTTAGAATCCATTGGGCAAAGCTCCTGCGTTTAGTCACCAGAAACTTTACCCGATGGCAATGGTAAAGAGTCACAAATGGCTCTGAACCATTGCCTTTTTATCTAAACGTCAATACTGTGACCAAATATCTTTATTCACAGGGAAGCAGACGTAATTAGCGTCGCCCATCCCTATGCTCGAACTCAAAATCCTTTATAGTCCCTGTGCGCCCCTATGCGTCCAGAGCGGTATGGCAATTTCACTTTGCTCCGCAAAGTACTTACGTATTGTGAGTATAGTCGCTTCATTTCCTTTTGTCAAGCGCGTGGTATCGCCAATCCTTCGATAAGGATGCGTTTCCTGAGTTGCATTATGTACTGCATCGAAATTTGTACCTCGCGATGAACTCTTGTCCTCCTATTTCGTCAAAGCCTCCAGCAGTCATAAAGTGGCACAGATTGGGTGCATTTGAGCGGCATCATAGGTTGAACCGAGCTGTGAAATGCCGTTAATCACTTGCGCCAGATGCACTTAGGGTGATAGAAGAATGATCTCCAGCGCAGTTATAGGATCGCTGCTTCGCCCTCTCACATTTGGGATGCTACACGTTTACAGACGCTAAGTATTGGAACATGTATTGGAACCGTGGCACAAAGTCATTGTGGAATAGTCGGTCGGGAGAAATTCGAATGACATTGAGAACATCGTTTGCTACGAAGGCAAAGTGCGCGCTGATCGGATTGCTGCCGATCGCAGCCGCACTCGCTAATGCACAGCCAAAGCCGAGCCTGACTGCCGGGCAAATAGACCACATGGTGCGAGCAGAGTGGAACAAAGCCAGCATCGTACCTGCGCCGGCAGTAGATGATTCGCGTTTTCTGAGGCGCGCCTATCTCGATATCACCGGCACCATCCCATCAGCGGATACAGTCATCGCTTTTCTCGCTGACACATCACCGGACAAGCGCATCCGAGCTGTCGATTCGCTGCTCGACAGTCCGCACTATGCAGATCACTGGTCTAACTACTGGGATGGCGTACTAATGGGACGGAGTCTGCGCAACGGGCAGATCGATCGCACCGCATTTCATGACTGGCTGCACACCGAGTTCGCGAAGAATGCCCGCTGGAACCAGTTCGTCTTTGACCTTGTGACCGCGACCGGCGTCAACAGTACGGGTGGAACCTATGCTAAAGCGATCGGCATGCCAGGCGGCGATAAAGTTGGAAACGATACGATGAGGATGGCGCAGGGCAGTTCCGGCGTAAAGGGAGTAGCGTCGGGTGCAGCGATGTCCGCCGATAAAATGGCTGGCGATCCAGCGATGGCAGCTGATAAGATGACGGCTGGCAAAATGATGACTGGAAACGTGCCGCAGGCACAGACGACGATGGCGCCGGTCAACGGTGCGGTCAACTGGATACTAAAATACAATGGTACGGTGCAGGACCTCTCCGGAACCGCTTCCAAGATTTTCATGGGCGTTCAGATTCAGTGCGCGCAGTGTCATGATCATAAAACAGAGAAATGGAAGCAGGAAGACTTTCGCCGCTTCACCGCCTGTTTCGTGAATGCGCGACCGCGGCGAATCGACCCAATTACGGTCAAGGGGCTGCGGCGTGTCGATCTCGAGGATCAGAATCGACCTTTCGTTCCTGCGAGAAGTAAAAAAGTAAACAGCAACGCCGACTATGCTCGATCACAGCCATCGGCGCTCGATGGAACCGATTTTTCTTCCAGCGCGAACCGTCGTCAGGCACTCGCTACCTGGATGACCGCTCCGACCAATCCGTGGTTTGCCGAGGCGTTCGTCAATCGTATGTGGTCCCACTTCCTCGGACGCGGGTTTATCGAGCCGATCGACGACATCCGTCCCTCGAATCCCGTCGTGATGCCCGAACTCCTGAAACAGGTTTCCGATGACTTTGTCGCCAGCGGTTATGACGTGAAGCATCTGATACGTACGATCTGCGCAACACAGGTCTATCAGCTATCCTCGACGGCGACGAAGAAGATCGACACCAACAATACGCTCTGGGCACGGTATCGCCTGAAACCGATGGCTCCTGAAGAGATGCTCGACTCGCTGATTACGGCAACCAACATGGGTCCAGTGCTCGAGCAGGTGGCGGGCGCAAAGGTCGATCAGGTAAAGTTTGCGATGCAGCGGCAGTTCACATTCCTGTTCGACGTCGATGAGGAGTTCGAACAGAAGGATTTCGAGGGCACCATCCCGCAGGCGCTGATGCTGCTCAACGGCAATCTGGTCAATCGGGGCGTCACGCCGATCCCGGGCACTGCTCTCGCCGATGTGCTTTCGATGCCGGGAACTGACTCTGCGAAGATCACCTCGCTATATCTGCGTACCCTCTCACGCAAGCCGACAGCATTGGAACTCGTCAAATGGCAGGATTTCCTCCATGCGCCACGATACCTGGTGAATAATACGCCTCAGCCGCCGGTGCAGCGTCCCCAGAGACGGTTTGGGAATGGCGCTGCGGTTACGAATGTCGGCAATACGGGGGGTGTTCAAACTCCAAATACCGTCAACTCCGATCCTGTCGGACGCAAACAGGCGCAGGCTCTGAAGCAGGCTCTGAAGCAGGCGCTGCGGAAGAAGGGCGCAAACAATGGCTACGATCCTTTGGCGCGACTCGGTGGCAAAGCGAGCGCCTACCCGGAAACACCTGAGAAACAAGCCTACGAAGATATGTTCTGGGCGCTGCTGAATTCCAGCGAGTTCAGCTTCAACCATTAAATCGAATACAGGCAATCGAGTCTAGGTGTGGAGAGGCGAAGCCTACCTGCACGGGTTGAGGTTTCAACCCTGGGAACGCGAAACTCAAAAATCAAATCGCGATTTCACCGCCGCATAAATCAAGACAAGCAGAATTAAGGATAAACCAATGGAAGCCTACGACGCAAACAGTAAAGAGCTGGATGAACTGAAAGATGCCGAAGAGCAGCGTACGCACAAGGAATTCGGCTGCTGCCCGGGACCTGTCGATCTCTGGAGCAACGGGATTAGCCGACGCGGCGTAATGCAGGTGGGAGTCGGCGGACTACTGAGTATGCTGTTCGCGCAGTTCCTCGATCCACGTGCCGCCGCTGCCGCGGAAGTTGCCAATAATCCGAAGGTGAAATCGTGCATCCTGCTATGGATGAACGGCGGGCCAAGCCATATCGACACCTGGGATCCGAAGCCAGGCAGCGTGTCCGCCGGGCCTTTTAAATCGATAAAGACCCGTGCTTCCGGCATCGAAATCTGCGAGCATCTGCCGAACGTCGCCGATCACACGGATAAGATGGCGATCGTACGCGGCATGGTCACCAAAGAGGGCAACCATCAGCGCGCTCAGTACCTGATGCACACCGGCTATGCGCCGAATCCGACCGTTTCGCATCCCTCGGTTGGCGCATGGATGAACGAGGAACTGGGCAATAAGAACAGCGAATTGCCCAACTTTGTGAGCATCAGCGGACCGAGTATCGGCGCGGGGTTCCTAGGCGTACAGTACGGGCCGCTCGTTGTACAGAACCTGAAGCAGCCACTTGCCAACGTGCGCTATGCTTTCAATGTCGATGATAATCGGTTTGCCTCACGGCAGTCCGCGCTCAATCTACTGGAAAACCAGTTTGCTAAGGAGACCGGTGATGTCAAGGTGACGGGTCGACAGTCGGTCTACAACAAGGCGGTGCGCATGATGCACACGCCTAAACTGAAGGCCTTCGAGCTGGATGAGGAGCCGGAGGCGGTCAAGGTGGCGTACGGCGATACTGACTTCGGTCGCGGGTGTTTGATGGCTCGCCGGCTGGTAGAATCGGGCGTCAAGTTCGTCGAGGTCGTACTCGACGGCTGGGACACGCACAACGACAACTTCGGACGCACCACTAAGCTGATGGGCACGTACGATCCGGCAATGGCATCGTTGATCAAAGACCTGAGCGATCGCAACCTTCTCGACAGTACGCTGATCATCTGGATGGGCGAGTTCGGGCGAACACCGAAAATCAACGCGAACGACGGGCGCGATCACTTTCCAGGCGCATGGAGCGCAGTGCTGGCGGGCGGCGGTGTGCGCGGCGGAACGGTCTACGGGCAGACGGACGAGACGGGCACGAAAGTGGTCGACAAGCCGGTTGCGGTTCCCGACTTCTTCGCGACGATCGCGACGGTTTTGGGTATGAGCCCGAGCAAATCGTTTATGACCCCGGTCGGTCGTCCGATCGCGATCACCGAAAAAGGCATTCCGATCCGTGATCTGATGGCGTAAAGTAAGTTGCTAACTATAACGGCGCTAACCGCCGCCTGATCATTCGACCTGGCGGCGGTTTCTTGATTGAAAATAATTCTCGCTGAGGAAAGCTTTGGATTCTGAGGAGGCATTTCGCAACTTAATTTCTGTCACAATCTTCAAGATCGCGTGTCTGTATAGACACTACACTTTAATGCCTGCCAGTGATACCGTATGTGCTGCGCGCGGCGTCGGGATGACCTGTGAAATCAAACCTACCATTGCGCCTCCTCCAAGCGATTTCTGTGACGGCATTCCTGTCGATATCTCTACTGATGCGACCTGTCAGCGCAGACGCACAGAAGCATAATTTGCCGCCTGCTCCTGCACTATTTTCGTCGACTTCCCCACTTTTCGAAACCAAAATCCGCCCGATGCTGCTGACGTCCTGTGTTGGCTGTCACGGCAAAGAGTCACCGCAGGGAGGTCTGCGCCTCGATATCGCGATGCCGCTCGAGAAGGCGCAGGAGATGCTTCACCGCGTCAAAGGAGAGGGCGGTGGTCAGCGTATGCCGCTCGGCGCCAAACTCGCTGATGATAAGATCGCCGCGCTCGAAGCCTGGGTTGCCGCCGGTGCGCAGTGGGGCAGCGCGAAGTCCGTCGCGACCATGAGTCTGATCGAAAAAGGCAAAAAACACTGGGCATTCCAGCCTTTGACGCGCCCCGATGTTCCGAAACCGAAAGCCGCAGGGTGGGTGCGCAACCCCATCGATGCTTTCGTACTCAAACGTCTCGAAGCAAAAGGTCTCCAACCCGCGCCGACCGCGACACGCCGCGAACTGATCCGTCGTTTGACTTACGACTTGCTCGGACTTCCGCCCTCGCCCGAAGAAGTCGCCGCATTCGAGACCGATAAATCTCCCGATGCCTACTTAAAACTGGTGGACCGACTGCTCGCCTCGCCGCACTATGGCGAAAAGTGGGGACGACACTGGCTCGACCTAGTGCGCTACGCTGAAACCAACTCCTACGAGCGTGACAACCCGAAACCGCACATTTACAAATACCGCGACTATGTGATTCGCGCCTTCAACGACGACAAGCCTTTCGACCGTTTCCTGCGCGAACAGATTGCGGGAGACGAAATGCCCAATGCAACCGGGGATGCGCAGATCGCGACTGCCTACTATCGTCTCGGCATCTGGGACGACGAACCCGCCGATGCGAAACAGGCGGAATACGATGACATGGACGACCTCGTCGCGACGACGGGACAGACGTTTCTCGGGCTGACACTCGATTGCGCCCGCTGCCACGACCATAAACTCGACCCGATTCCGCAAAAAGACTACTATCGATTCCTGTCGTTTTTCCACAACATCAACCGCTTCAGGAACGGTGGGCCGACTGATGAAGTGACCTACTTTTCGAGAGTGGAACAGCGTCTCACGTACGAGCGTGGTGCCGCAGAACTCGAAGCGAAACGCAAAACCAACGCAGCACAAATCGCTGATATTGAGACTCAGTACCGGAAGCTGCGTCCCGGACTGCTCAATGCGAACGACATCAGCGATTTGAAATTTCGTTACTATCAGGGGTCATGGGCTAGTATTCCGGACTTCGACAAACTCCAACCCGAGGCGGTTGGAACGCTGACAACGGGTGCAATTGCGCTGAGCCCGCGCAAGCGCGACGATAACTTCGGCTTCGTCTATGTGGGCTTCCTGAATGTAGCAAAAG
Organism: Chthonomonadales bacterium; assembly: GCA_038216735.1. Lineage (GTDB taxonomy): Bacteria > Armatimonadota > Chthonomonadetes > Chthonomonadales > Chthonomonadaceae > JBBQPY01. The sequence goes on along the minus strand of JBBQPY010000071.1, from coordinate 17,943 downwards.
ACGGGGATTACACCTTCTTTCTGGATAGCGACGACGGTTCGCGTCTGACGGTCGCGGGAAAGAAGCTGCTCGAAAAAGACATGGGCGGCGGGCAGGGCAATGAGATGCACGGCACGGTTCATCTCGCTCAAGGTCGTGTGCCGTTCCGTCTTGATTATTTTGAAGGTGCGCCTCCCTTCGGTCTCAACTTTGCCTGGGGCGGACCCGGATTTGTCCGTCGTCCGCTTTCGCCGCTCGCAGACTGTTCGGAACTTGGTATGCCATCGCTGATCGCTGCGGAGTTGCCATTGCTGGGTGGAGATTGGGCAGCAAAGTATACGGCGCTGATGAAAGAGAAGGCGACACTTGCGACGCAGGAACCAGCGACGGAGAAGATACTTTGCGTATCGGAAGCGGGCGCAAAAGCTCCGGATACATTCGTGTTACTCCGAGGCAACCCTGCCACTCCAGGCGAAAAAGTAGAGCCCGCGTTTCCGGTCTGCGTGAGCGGCAAAGTAGCAATTGTTCCTACCCCGCCGATGAATGCGAAAACGACCGGCAGACGGACAGCGCTCGCGGATTGGCTGGCGTCGCCCGAGAATCCATTGACGCCGCGCGTGATCGTCAACCGTCTCTGGCAGCATCATTTCGGACGCGGCATCGTGCGTACTCCCAACGATTTCGGATTGCAAGGCGCGCCTCCAACGCACCCGGAACTGCTCAACTGGCTGGCGAAAGAGTTCATTGCGAAAGGCTGGAGCGTAAAGAAATTGCACAGGTTGATCCTGACCAGCAACACCTACAAGCAGTCTTCGCGTGCCACTAAAATCGGGCTTGCCAAAGACCCGCAAAACGATCTATTCTGGCGATTCGATATGCGGCGGCTAACAGCGGAAGAGGTTCGAGATAGCCTGCTGGCGGTCTCCGGAAGTCTGAATCTCAAGCTATTCGGCGAGAGCATCTATCCAGAAATGCCGAAGGAGATACTCGCGGGGCAGTCGATACCAGGTGCAGACTGGCATACCGAACTGATGAAACCAGACGATCTGAACCGCCGCAGTATCTATGTGCACCTGAAACGGTCACTGATTTATCCGCTGTTCGCGAGCTTCGACCTGCCGGAGACGGACAGACCAATACCGGTACGTTTCTCTTCGACACAGCCGACTCAAGCGCTGGGTTTGATGAATGGCATACTCTTCAACAGGCAGGCAGCCGTACTTGCCGATCGTGTCCGCAGTGAACTCTTCAAGAAGCCCGTTGTCGATCTGTCTGGAAAGAACCTGGCAACCCCGTCGAAGACAGCAAACGTTCTCATCACAAATGCTGCCGCTGGCAATCGCGCATTTGCAGCTAGAGTATTCTCATTGGTATTGCAGCGTCCGCCGACTGAGACTGAAATCGCCGAAGGTCTTGCGCTGATGCAGCGCCTTGAAAAGCGCGGCGCGAAACACGAATCGGCACAGAACTACCTCTGCCTGATGGCGTTGAACCTGAACGAATTCATGTACCTGGATTAAGCATAAAGCTGGATTAAGCATAAAGAATGGTTGATATACCGCCTGTAAATAGCGGTTTGCCTCCCCCTCTCAAACGAAAAATGATTGGCAGAGAGGGTTGGAGTGAGCGAATACATACGAAATGGAACGACAGGAGAATTGGGCAATGAGCGGCATCTGCGACAAGTCACGACGCGAATTTATGTGGGAAGCGGGAGCGGGATTTACTGGGCTTGCAATGACAGGGATGCTTTCCCTCGACGGATTTTTCGCTCAGCAGGCTGGCGCAGCTCCGTCCGCCGCCAACCCGCTTACGCCCAAACCACCGATGTTCCCGGCGAAGGCGAAGAGCGTGATTTTCCTGTTCATGTACGGCGGACCCAGCCAGCTAGACACTTTTGATTATAAGCCTAACCTGGTCGGGCGCGATGGCCAGACTGTCACCGTTCGCAGTTTCAGGGAGGGCAACGTTCCCAAACAATTGAAACTGATGGAGCCGCGCTGGAAGTTCAAGCCCTTCGGAAAGTCGGGTAAGTACGTTTCAGATCTTTATCCACACGTTGGGCAGTGCGTGGACGACATCGCCTTCATCCACTCGATGTACTCGGATGCGCCCGTGCACGGCTCCGCGATGCTGCAGATGAACACTGGCAAAATCATCAGCGGCAGCCCCAGTCTAGGCTCGTGGATCAACTACGGGCTCGGCAGCGTCAACCAGAACCTTCCCGGTTTCGTAGTCATGACCGACACGACGGGTGGTCCGATCTCCGGCGCGAAAAACTGGTCGACTGGCTATATGCCAGCTGCCTATCAGGGAACAGTGCTGCGGGCGGCGGGCGATCCGATCCTCGACCTGACTCGTCCCGACGGTATGACGGACGAGATGCAGCGCGACATACTGGACTCTACAGGGAAGCTGAACGAGGCACATCGGGAAACGCGCACCGACAACTCAAACCTTTCCGCGCGCATCGCGAGCTACGAACTCGCCTACAAAATGCAGAGCCATGCGCCGGAAGTAGTAGACATCTCGAAAGAGTCCGAGCAGATCAAAACGCTCTATGGGATGGACAAACCTGAGACTCACGACTTCGGGTACCGTTGTCTGCTGGCGCGGAGAATGGTCGAGCGGGGCGTGCGCTTTATACAGCTTTATGCGGGGGGCGGGAACACGGACTTCCTGAACTTCTGGGACGCACATGGCAATCTGGTCGCCAACCATAATCGCAATGCGGGACGCACTGACAAGCCGATCGCCGCGCTGCTCAAAGACTTGAAACAGCGTGGATTGCTCGATTCGACGCTCGTCGTCTGGGGCGGGGAGTTCGGGCGCACGTCACATGGCACTGGCGACGGACGCGATCACAATGCCTACGGCTACACGATGTGGATGGCGGGGGGCGGTATCAAAGGTGGGGTCTCAGCGGGCGCGACAGATGAGTTGGGCATGGAAGCCGCCGTCGATCGTTATCACGTGAAGAATCTGCACGCAACTGTCCTGCACCAGATGGGACTCGATCCGAACCGTCTCAGCTATTTTTATAACGGTCTGAATCAGAAACTCGTCGGTGTCGTTCCCGTCGAACCGATCCACTCAATAATTTCCTGACGCTTCTTACAAAGCTTTGATACTGCGCTGCCACTCGTCGGATTACAAGAACCCTGCGTCTCAATCAACATTCGTCCATAGGACAACATGCGCTGCCTAGAAAGCGCACTCTAGCGAAAGACGACAGATACAAACAAAACTGCAGACACAACCAGGGAGATGAACACAATGAGTAATCCTAATCTGGATACCGTGAAGGGTTTGTATGAAAGTTTTGCAAAAGGGGATGTACCAGGCGTCCTTGGAAACTTTAGCACAGATATCGAATGGATCGAGGCCGAAGGATTTCCCTATGGAGGCACTTATGTCGGCGCGGATGCCATACTTGCTGGCGTGTTCATGAAGCTAGGAACGGAGTGGGAAGGTTTCGCGGTTGCGCCATATGAGTTGATTGATGGCGGAAGCAGCATCGTTGCGCTGGGCATCTACAGTGGGAAGTATCGTGCGACTGGTAAGAGCTTCAAGGCACATTTTGCGCATGTCTGGAAGTTCCGGGACGGCAAGGTGTACTGGTTCCAGCAATATGTCGACTCCGCGAAGGTCAACGAGGCGATGTAGCGTGGAGTAGTCGACATAGATCGGAGTGCCACCGGTGTTTGCGGAGTTGTTGGTGTGGCGCTTCAGCAGGTTGCCGGAAGTGGCGGGGATGTGCACGAAGCAGATCTATGGAAGCTGTATCGAGTCTGAGGATGCCCGTCCTACGGGATATATTCCCGACGAAAATCCTGTGTGACCAGTACCCGTTTATCATTATAAACTAATTTCACAAAACAGTAGCCTGCCTTATGCGAGCCAGTACTCATGAACTGGAACTCGCCAATAGCTACCGTTACCCAGTATTTTACATCTGTTTTGGCATCAGTGTCATCTTTGGTAAACTTCTTCATCACTATCTGGAGAGAAGCGTCGATCGGAACGGGTGTCCACTCTGTTTCGCGACCGGTATTATCGTTTTCAGGTGTTTCGAGTTCAATAGAGATGAAGCCATCAATGCTGCCTGCTTCGAGTGCGGCGCGCAGATCGCTGATAATCTTACTATCGGGCAACGACTCATCCCATGCAAATGTAACGTCCGCAGCATTCATTTGGAGCATCTCCTCCCACTAAGTATTCTTCGCTCCCAGGCAAAAAACGCACCCGCTGGACTAAAATACTGAGGGAAGACCAGGGTCGACTCGCTGTGCAAAGTGTGCCCGTTCCCATACCGGTACTCAACTTACTATCGCGCTGTCTTCTGCCGCAGTTTCATCGATCATACTCTGGCACAACGGAACGCAGCTTGCACAAAACTTCCTTCTAAAGCCAAGTATCAGCCGCACACCTGCGGAATCAAGCTGTGTATGACTTTTGCCGCATAGGATGCATGGATTCATCGTTCGATCTTCGCGCGAAGTACTTTTCGACCGACGCTTGTGCTCGTGCTGTATCCTCTCATAGGCTGTCAATCCAGACGCGAGCGTCAATGTCGTGGTTTGCAGCCAGCCACAGTTTTCACATGTGTACGCGGTACCCAATATGGGCACATCGTCCCAGACCTCGATGCTCCAGCACCTCGGACATTCCCTAACTACCTCCTCCGCTTCGCTTGATCGAGAGCAACGAACTGCTCAGCGCGTTACACTTTTTCGCATTTCCAGACTCCACCACTGTGTAGGAAGAAAATCGCCTTTTTTCCTGCTTCGTAAGAAAGGATCGCACAGTTGTCTTCCCAGGAATACTTTTCCTCGGCTTCAATCGCGGTGAGTTTGCAGGGAGGTGTATAGAGCGCAAAGTAGACGCCAGGAGAGTTCCCGAAAGTCGCTTCGTAATGCCCAGCGGTTCGCTTAGAGTTCGGAATCTGAGTACAATATTGCTTGTGAAGTCCAACCATGCGTAGCAAAGCGTCGGCTTTCAAGCATATTTGAACACTTCGAGGACTCGGATAATCTCGGGACCATTCCGAACGCTTGTCGATTAGAAATTCTATGCACCGTGCTTGAGAATGCGGCAGGACGAAAGCCTCGATGAAAGCCCGAAGATGCACATTCAATTCTTCGACCGAGCATGGAATGACCACATAATCAGATGCATCTACACTCACTTCGGGTGTTTCTGTGGCAGGCACAGTCTGGCTTTTTTTGCTTTTAGATTTTGGCAATGTAATCTACTCCACGTCAGGCTTTTCGGATTGATTTTTCCTCTCTGATATCTGCTGCAACGCCCATTCTGCGTGTTCACGCACGAGTGGTTCGGGGTCGTTAGCGATGGCATATTCCAACGCTTCGAAGGCCTCTCCATCGTCGGAGGCTGCCAACGCAACCGCCGCGTTTCGCAGTAGACCACGCCGTTTCGCTCGCTTGACGGGACTGCCCTTGAACTTCGCGCGGAACTCCTCCTCACCCATCAACAGCAAATCGACCAGTTGCGGGGTTTTTGTCACCTGACGCGCCTGAAAAGCCGGTTCGGAAGTGGGCATCGCTCGGCGTTGGTTGAACGGACAGACCTCCTGGCAGATGTCACAGCCGTAAATCCGATTGCCTGAGGCAGCGACCGCCGGACGTATTTCCTCTGGAATTGCGCCCTTGAGTTCGATGGTAAGGTAGGAGAGGCAGCGACGCGCATCGACTTTGTAAGGCGCGAAGATCGCGCCGGTCGGGCAGGCGTCAATACAACGCGTACAGGTTCCGCATCCCCCAATCGCCGGATTGTCGATCGCCAGTACCACGTTCGTTACGATCTCGCCGAGGAAAAAGTAGGAGCCGCGCCGCGTATTGATCAGCATTGTGTTCTTGCCGAACCAGCCCAGTCCTGCGCGTCGTGCCACTTCCCTCTCCAATACAGGCCCCGTATCGACATAAACTCGTCCCTCTATCCCCGCACCCGCCTGTCCCTGCAAGAACGCCAGCAGTTCTTTGAGACGCGCGGTCATTATGTCATGGTAATCGTCACCACGCGCATACCGGGCGATGATCCCCTGCCCTTCCTTCGTGGCTGGCGTTCCTGGACCTTCCTCTGCATCTGAATAATAGGTCATGCCGACGACGATAATCGATCGGGCATCCGGCAGCAGTTCGCCCGGGTCAAGACGTCTTTCAACACTGCGCTCTAGATAACCCATCTCACCCGCATTGCCCTGACCGATCCATTCCCGATATTCCGCCGCGAAAACAGAGGGCTCCGCACTCGTGATTCCCACGAGGTCGAAGCCCAGTTCCACAGCCTGTTTTTTTACAGCCTCCGTCAGAGCAAACATAACTCGCCTTTGCTACCCGACCGCATTGAGTGCGTCCGCAATCGACATCTGTACGCAGGTGAAAACGGGTGTATCTCTCAGTGTGAACAGGCTAGACTCGGTCTCGCGCAACTGCTGAACCAGGTCGAGAAAATCGGCGGGTATGTCCGTCTCGAACGCCACTACGAACTCCTGATCATCGATCCCGAATGAGTACGAGGTATTCAGTTTAACGGTCGGAAATTTGTGCCCGACTTCAATATGGGTGGTCATCGCTTTCTGTCGCTCTTCCAGCGGCATTAGATACCACGCACGCGTTTTGACGAACGGATAGACGAACAGATACCTGCGTCCCGACGGCTTCACAACGAGACGGCGACCTTCTGGCGCCCCCTTCTCGAACGGGTCTTTGTACTGCGAGTTCTTCGTCATGCCGAGCAGTGAATAGGGCTGCGTTGCCCACCTGCCCAGACCGGTATTCAGTAATTTGGAACCGTGTTTTTGGAGAAGCTCGAAGTCCGTTGTCGCACTCCACAACATCAGATCAGCGTCGCCACGTATGCCAACGAGCGAGTAACTGCGAACCATCATCTCATCGGCAGCTTCTTCGACGGCCTGTGCGAAAGCGGCTTTGTCATGATCACGAACCTCCTGCGGTTGCCGCCTCCAGGCCGCATCGAACTTCCAAAACGCATACTGCACCATCGTGCGTCCACGATTATCCACGCGCTAACCTCTTTCTAACTTGAAATCTAATTGAAGAACAAACTGTATTTTCATGCCGTTACTATGAAGCCGATCATATCCCAGGAGACGCCGTTTCTATTTCCTCCATTGCCAGGATCTGCGTAATAGCCCTCTGCAGCATGAGAAGCAAGCATATCGATAAACTGTCGCGCAGGCGTTTTCCATTCGGCACGATACTCCCCTGCTTCAAGTCGCGCAAACATTAAGGTGCGCTGCGTCAAGGCGAGCGAGGCGAAAGCCATCCCATTGGCAATAACTGCTTCTTGATTCAGTGAATCTAAACCGTCTCGATAGGTCACGAGAAATTGCTTGAGGTCACGCGTAAACTGCCGCAGGAGATAATCGCCGACGCCCGCGTCCCAGGCTCCAGGATAATCGTCCGGTGGGATCGCTGTATCGAGTGCCGCACGAAGCGTCTGTTTCTGCTTATCTGTAAGCAGGTTATCTATGTGTCCGTCGTTGGTGAGCATCTGCGATCCATCAGCCGTTACCATTGAAGCAATTTTAATTTTCGTTTCCAAAGATTTATTTCCCTTTGCCGTCGTTTCGGTCATCGCCTCGCTTGCCATTCACCGCTTTTCAAGCTTCGTATCCGTTCTGGATTTGAGCGGCGGAAGTTCGACTGCACGAATGTTACGAAATGCGAGGTCTGTCGTCGGATCGTGGCCCTGCAAGCCAAAAGCTCCCGATCGAGACCGCGCTCCATTGCGCGCGTTCGTTTCGTCAGCAGTGCGCGTGTCGATCACGTCTGCCGTCTGATAGCCGTTCACCCACACGCCGAGGTGAATGCCGGTCGCGATCACCGTCATCGTGAACCAGTCTCGGTCGCTGGAAACGACCTTGCGCGCAGCCTGTATATTATAGATGCCGCCCGTGCCGATATCAACAGGCTTCGTCCGATCGTCGCCCTCCCATTGGTTGCGTATTTGCGCCTCGTAACCGCCCCAGAACACCCCTGGCTCGACGCGAAAGAAGACGCCGCTGTTGAGATGGTCGCCATTCGAATAGACGTCGAGTTGAAGCGTGAAATCACCCCACGTCGAAGTCGTCTGCAAATCTCCGTTGCCGTTATGGACGCTGATATTGCCATCGGAATTGACGGCGAACACCGAGTTGTGCCCTTCTACAGCCTTCCAGCCAGACAGGTCTTTTCCGTTGAATATCGGCTTTTGGCTGAGCGGGCGAAGATCGAGACTGTATAATTTCACTGCACCGAGCCCAATGCTCTGCAGAGTGATGATCCCTCGCCCGCCCGGTCGCATTCTTCGCAGCTGCGTCACCGGTTTGTCGTCGGCATCGAGGGTAATGACCTTGTCGCCTTCGATCCGGAGCGTGAACTTGACACGACTGTTGGCGCGCATCATACGGGTTATCGTGCCGCGCGGAACCTCTGTTTGCGGCAGCGAAAATGTAATCGGAATCGAACGCCTGTCCGGCAAACCTGAGTCGGAGGGAACATGCAGTGTCATCAGCAGCACCGCATTGCCCTCGACCTCGCACTCTCCCCGAAGGTCGAAATCTCCGAACTCTACGCTGGAAAGGAGCGCGTCGAGATTCTTTCTTTCCTGTTCGTTGCGTGCCTGGGCCTCCGCCTCTTCTTTTGATGTCCTTACGGGACGGTCTCCCACAGAAACGAGCGCGCCGTCAGAGACATTCCAGGTTTTTCCGCCTCTCTCGCGCCATCCGAAGGTCGTCGCGCCATCAAATAGTCGTATCCAACCCCGCTCATAATCCACGCGTGGGAGAGTTTCGACTGCAGGAGCGTTCTGCGCATTCGAGTGACAAGCTGGCGCTGCAATGAGCCCTGCCATCGCCATGCCTGCCAGCAGGATGGACATATTTCTTACAATCACTTTTTTTACGCCCGAACCGATAGTTTCTACTTCGATCCTAACTTCTCCAGTGTGTCTCATCGATAACTGCTCCCGCCTGAATGCCTGTGATGACATCATGATAGTCCGCGAATATTTGTATTGAAGGTGTTGACTTTTCTCTATTTTCGCGCTTGCAGGTGGATTATCCTGCTCAAACCGCAGACAGTCTGACCTCAGCTCAACCCCTGCCATCTCCGTTCGAACATCGCATAAGTGCCGGAGAAGAATGCTGCAGGAGCTCAGGGCACTTGCATACCTTGTTGCCAGAGTTCAAGATAAGGGCAGGGAATGAATAAAAAATAGTCAGAATAGGTTATAAGCTGGTGTTAGGCAAAAAAAATGGCTTGATTTGTTGTAAATTACACTGGGTTTATGCGGATTAGTTCACAATCACATCGAAATTTCAATTGTTGGCACGTTTCTTGCACTATGCATAAGCGAGCATGTATCTCATGCGTGATCCATCGTGCTCAATAAGTCACGCATCGCACACAAAGGAGAATTCGATGAACAAAGCGCTTTTGCTTGGAGTATTGGGTGTCGCGGCATTGGGAGCCACAATGCAGGTCGCCTCCGCCGCTGGATCGGTTGATGTCTATGTCGGCTATGCAGATGGAATTCGTGCATCAAGCAATTCCTTCTTCCCCAACCCGTGGGAAGGCAGCGCTGGCGTTACTTTTCTCGGAGCAGGAACCAATTACGATAGCGGCGCAGTAATGTTTGTCAACAACACGGCAGCCAATATTACGCTCGACCAGGGATTTCATGTGGACGGCTTCAATAACGGAGCAGACTTCCAGTTATGGGACGGTCTCATCGGAGCTTCTGGAACCGTCATCACTCCGGGACATAAGCTTATCCTGACCCAAACCTCGGATAACAACTTCGACTCCAGCGACCAGCCAATTCTGGGCGAGGGAAGCAAAACAAATGATATGCCTGTGATTCATGCCGGGTTCGACGGCAATGCCTTCAACAGCTACGTGGATAGCAAACAGGTTCTCAACACCGGTGGTTTCGACCTCGCGCAACGCGGAACGAATGAAGCGCTGAACTGGCGTCTCATTGGCACGACCGGCATCGGAAATCCCGGTGGCTCTGTGCCGGAGCCAGGTGTGGTCGGTCTTCTCGCGAGCGGTATCGCCTGCGGGGGCGGATTGATCCTCCGCCGACGTGCTCGTAAATAGGCTGTCGGCAGCGTGATTTTCTCGCATCACAGGAACGTATCCCCTCTTCTGGCATTTTTTGAAGAGGGGATTTTCAACGTACAGTCATTTATGAATAGGATGCATCTCGGTTTGCGAGGAAGCGTACAGGCATGACGAATCAGATGGGGGATTCGATGTGAGGGAAGCTTCGTTTTTCTTGCAACCGAGGGGATCGGTGTGTTATACTTACAGCAGACAGACACGGTCCGGGAAAAAGGATTCTCCGCGCCCTTTATGCCATCCATGGGAGAACCACTATGCTGAGCGTACAGCACGTACTCCGCTCACTGCGCGTAAACAGCACCTGGCTCGGATTGCTCGACATACTCGTTGTCGCCTATCTAATTTATCGTCTGATGCTGCTGGCGCGCGGCACCCGCGCTCTGCAGATTTTAGGCGGTCTGGGAACACTGCTTTTTGCACTATATGCCAGCGAACGTCTGCACCTCGACACACTCAACTGGCTGCTCAAGCAGATCATTCCGCTCGGTCCCGTGGCGATCGTGATCCTCTTCTATCCCGAGTTGCGGCACGCGCTCGAAGAGTTCGGACCGCGCTTCTGGAGTCGTGGGCTCAGCCTTCTCAACCGCGAAGATCTGACGCAAATGATCGACGCGGTCGTATTGAGCGTCGCCAGGCTTTCGGCGGAGCGTGTCGGCGCGCTGATCGTTTTCGAGCGGCAGACAGGTCTAGACGAGATCGTTGCCACGGGAACTCAACTCGATGCCAGTGTTTCCGTTCCATTGCTCGATACGATATTTTATAAGGGCACTGCGCTGCATGATGGAGCGGTCGTGATTCGTAACGGCAGAATCCTTGCTGCCGAGTGCTTGTTGCCGCTCACGGATCGGCCGAAGGTCGATTCGGCTGTTCATACCCGGCATAAGGCAGCGCTCGGGATGTCGGAGAACAGTGATGCCGTCGTAGTCGTAGTCTCTGAAGAGACCGGCACCGTTTCGATTGCAGTTGCCGGGAAATTCATGCGCGGTCTCAAAGAAGATGTCCTGCGAGAACGGCTGATCCGACTGCTGCAGCCGCCTGATCGCATTCTGGTACGCAAGAAGGCTGTCGGCTGAAGAGACAACAGCCCGGGTTCGGCATGCATTTTCCCGTCCGGGATTATGTGGAAGTGCACATTCACTTTACAAATTAAATCTTCAGATGAAGAGGGTCGTGTCCGACGGGGGAAGGGACTCACCCGGCGGAACGCTGATGTCCTAAGAGTGCGGGATACGCCGCGACCCGACCTATATTCCGGAGGAGGATCGTATTTTCTAAAGTAACTATTCACCCCGCCTAAAGTGTCGCATTTGCAAGCAGATTTTCTGCATTCACTCCCCCTTTTCCCGCAACTTTGGGAGAGCGAGTTGGGGGTGAGGGTCAACAGTTATTTTCCGAAGAAATTTTATAAACCGATTTCAATTCGTTGTTAGTGCTTGCCTGAATATCGAGTTCGCTGTGCCCGCTGCTGTCAGGAAAGACTATATTCTGGCACTCTTTGCATTCATAAGCAGTAGTTATGGAGTGCGCGTTCGCCTCCATTCAGAAAAGACGTAATGAGTCTCACCAGTCCGACCTTTCAGACACGGCAGAATCTGCGCCGTCAAAAACTTGCATTGACCGCGCAACTTCGTCAGAACTTCTGGCTCAAGCTGATTTCGCTAATCGCCTCGGTACTCCTCTACGTTTTCGTACAAGCCGACCACAACCCCGTCGTAACACGCCCCTTCGTCGCGGACATCGTGCGAGAGCACCTGGCTCCCGATATTGATGCCGAATGGGGCGTGCGCCAGATCACGGTCATTGTGACAGGTCCGCGCAGCATCCTCGATCGGATCAAAGATTCCGATGTTCACGCCTTTGCCGATTTTCAAAACCGTACCGTCGATACGATACAGACTTTGCCGATCCCACTCCGTATCGAAGTAAACCGATTGCCTGCCGAAATGCTAAAGGAACTCCTGCTCGAGCCGAGCCAGCCGACGCTGCGGTGCCAACTCTACCCACAGGCAACGCGTACGCTTTCCGTCAGCGTAATGCCTAAAGCCGCCCCGACCGGATTTCATTATGCACAGTTGACAGCCCGCCCGGCACAGGTCGAAATCAGCGGGCGCGAAGACCGCGTTCAGGAAGTGGCGCGCCTCCGCGTGAGCGTCGTTGCCGATACTGCGGGGAAAATCGACGGCGAGTACGCTGTCTCTGCCCAGAATAAAGATGGCAAGCGTGTGGATGGAATTACGCTCAGTCCTTCGAGCGTACGCGTTCAAGTTTCGCTGATCGCCGATCCACCCGCTAAATTTGCGACAATCAGTCCCGATATCGCCTCCCTTCCGCTGCCTCCGTATTCGCTCATCGAGATCGATGCCGTTCCCAGCCGGGTCAAAATTATCGGCACCTTACAGCAACTCGATAACATATTCACGATCCGTACCGAGAAAATCTCCCTGCGTGATATGAAAGATAGCGGGACTGTGGGTGCGGATCTCGTGCTGCCAGACAATGTAACCGTACAGGATTTGCAGGGAAACGCTGTCACGCGGGTGAAAGTGCATATTACGCTCCGTAAGTTGCTCGCACCCAGCGTAAGCCCCCCCACGATGCCGGATGTCCAGATGCCCCCGACGGGTTGATGACAAGCGTCGATAGTGCAGGATGGAACAGGGAGCGGATTTTATGCAGGAAGCACGACGAAATCGAGTGAGCGAGGCAATTCGTAATGACCGCTAATGAACCGTCTCTGTGGGCGCCACCGTCCGCAACAATCGGAAGCGCGCCGCGAACTGCAGATGCCGCTGCCCTGCAGGACGCAGAGAGTTTGCTCTTACCTCAGCCGCTGAGCGGCGTGTTCGATGAAGCTTTCGATATCTACAAACGTCATTTCGTGACGCTGGCAAGCATCGTGGCAATCCTCTTTCTGCCGCTGCAGACACTGCTCTATGCGCTAGCGAATCTCTGGCTGCGGCCTCTAGCCGCGCATGTCACCGATAACGACACCCTGGGCTGGACGGCGCTTATTTTCGGTCGGATGTTCGTCGGCGGACCCGAATATGCGCTCCCGGGAGTGCTCACAATCCTGGCTCTGATCGTCGTCAGCGCGCCGCTGACAGTCGCGTTGAGCGACATCTATGTCGGCAAATCTCCGGTGCTGCGCGACTGCTACCGTCGTGCGATGCCGCGTGCGCCGCGCCTGATCATGGCATGGGTACTGGGTCTCTTCGCGTTCTTCGCCCTCGTCTCCGTGGCGTCATTCGTTTACCTGGCAATCCTAGGTACTTTCGCGACAGTCTACACCTACGCGCATGGCCCCGCGCCAGAAATCGCGATTAGCATCGTGACTTATGTCGGGCTGCCGCTGCCTTATGTGGCGGGAATGTCCATTATCGCCTACTCGTTTTCCTTTACGACCCCGCTGATCGTACTGGAAGACGCGAGCGTGAGCGGGGTGCCCACGCGCAACGCACTGCTGGTCGGCAAGAAACGGTTCCTGCGATGCTGGGCGGCCTGCACCTTTCTGCCGGTGCTCGTGCTCGGTCTGCAGGCGGTAATCCTGGCATCCTCCGGTTCCGCGCTGGGTGCGCTGAGGCTGCCGCCACTGATCAATTTCGTTCTGGAAACCTCACTTTCAGCAATACTCGTTTTTTTCCTGATGCCGTATATGATGATCTTTCTGACCGCGCTCTATTACGATTATCGTGTGCGACGCGAAGGATTCGATGTGCGCGTTCTTTCAGCAGATATGCCTCTACCGCCCGTTTTCGGAGCCGCGCTGCCCACAACTCATATGCCCGCAGCGAATCATATTGGTTCCGCTCAGCAAGCCGGGTATACGTCTGCTGCAACGGCTGTTTTCGGACAGACGGCCTCCGCAATACCATACGCCGTGCCTGCCAGCCCTTCCGCCGGTCAGGCATCACAGCCGACCTATTCCGATCCCATTCCGACCCCCACACCTCCTGTTTGGACCGTTCCTCCGGCGCAGGTCCTCCCTGCATCGCCTGCCGACGGCTCTGATACCGATGCAATGGAGGCGCGCTGATGATTGGGGTACACACTCTTTTCGGCAGGGAGCCACTCCTGAAGCTGAGGATCCTGCTCGCGCCGCTCTTTCTCTTGATGCTTCTCTGGCTCCCGACTCACGCCTGCGCACAGTCCGCGGGATCTTCCGGATCCGACCCTGTCGAGGTAAAAGCCAAAATTCAGCGCATTCTGAATGGCGCCGAGTTTCAGCCCGAACAGCCCGTTGAAAACCCTTTTGCCTCTGTGCTGAAATGGTTGAACGACCGTTGGAACGCTTTCTGGAAGTGGCTGAGCGGTCTGTTCAGCGGCTTGAGCATCCCGGGCGTCGGAGGGACAGGCACCACATTGCCGTACACCGTGATCGCTATTTTTATCGTGCTGTTCGGCTGGCTGATCGCCAAAATTCTCAAGAACTACTCGTTTCAGCGAACGGCGAAACCGAAGCCTAAAGGCACCCTCCAGATGACGGAAGAAGAGATTGAGATGGTGCGCGAGCCGGACGTCTGGCTGCAGCAGGCGGAGCAGTTCGCCGCTCAGAAAGACTACCGCCGCGCTTTTCGCTCGGTCTATATCGCGATTCTCCTGCAGCTCGACCGTGCGGGGGCGGTACAGTACGAACGGTCACGCACAAACGGCGAGTACCTGCGCTTCCTGAGCAATAAGAAGCTGCTTCTGCTGCTCGACGCGCTTCAACCGCTGACTGGTGAGTTCGATACGCGCTGGTATGGAACACGCGAAACGCTGTCCGCAGATTATGAACGCGTATTGTCCGCCTACCGGCAGATGCCCGACATCACACGCCGCGCGCTGGCTGAATCCGCCCCATCGGTGTCGGAGAATGCAGCGCTCATCCCCCAGACAGGCAGGGCATAACCGATGCGAATTCTCTCCGCACGACCCCGTGGCCGCATCGAAATCTGGGGGCTGGTACTCTTTTTTGCCCTCTTTCTCGTTCTGGCAACGGTGCTCAACAAAGCGGGACAGTCAGCCGTTCCGAACACAGAGCCTAGCACCCTTAATGCGAAACCGCTGGGGGCAAAAGCTCTCTTTCTGCTGCTCGAACAGGTCGGCTATCGTGTAGATCGCCTCGAAGCGCCCGCTGGAGCGCTCAATCGTGAAGACGGATTGCTGGTTATGATCGAGCCATTCGATAAAGCCCGTCCCTTTACATTGGCGGAAAATGTGCAGCTCACAAAATGGGTACGTGAGGGTGGGTCGCTGCTGCTGATCGATAATCAGCCGCAGGATGCACAGCCCGACGATCCGCTCGGCGGCGACATGACGATCGTCAGCAGCGGCAGTAATGTGCGCCTTACTGCGGCTCCTGCGGTCGCCGATACGCCCTGGACCAAGAGTATCAAACGTATCTCGATCCAGACGCAGGTGCGCCTTCATCCTCTTCCAGGCGCGGGTTACCAGACGCTGTTTAAGGATGATGAGGGGGCGTTCGTCGTGCAAAAATCGCTTGGCAAAGGACATCTGATTGTCGCTGCCAACGATCTATTTACCTCCAATGACGGCTTGAAAAACACCACTCAGGACGACAACGCGCTCTTTGTCGTCAATGTTGCGGCCGCAACTGTCGGCACAACCGGACACACGGTTCTGTTCGACGAGTATCATCATGGAGTCGGTTTTGAGACAGCCGTCGATCGAGGCGAACAGTGGTATCAGACCGCGCCGCTGCCGCTCGTGCTCGGTCTCTACCACCTGGGCGCGTTCGGCCTGCTGCTCGTTTATAATGGAAACCGCCGATTCGGGCTCGCACGGCCGCTGCCACATGCGGTCTATCGACCGAGCACCGAATATGTCGGCTCGATGGCGAAGCTTTACAAGCGTGCACATGCTGGCGACATTGCAGTGCAGACGCTATATGGAAAATTCCTGCGCGACCTCACGCGCAAGCTCGACCTAGCGCCCGATGCACCTACAGGACAGGTTTTGCAGTACGCGGAGCGTGTTTATGGCGCGAATTCCGCGCCTCTTCCTGCTCTTCTCGGCCGCTGTGGGCAGATTGCAGCGACGGGTGAGCGCGTGACTGATTCGGAAATGGTCAACCTCGTGCGCGAAATCGAAACGGTGAGAAGGAGACTCGATCTTGTCGGAAATTAACAGCGGGCAGCCATTCCCAGGAGGAACGCCCGCGCAGCCGTTCCCGAATTCCCAGCCTGCCGCACAGCCAGAATCGTATCATTCACCGGGAGTAAATCCTTCAGTTAACACGGCCATTCCCACGCCGGCAACTAATCCATCGGCTGCTCCGTCTCCGCCGCGCACCGCTGCAGAACTCGCCCAGCGTATCACGACGGAGATGCACAAAGCCGTTGTCGGGCAGGACGAACTCGTCGAGATGCTGGTAGTCGCCGTACTCGCAGGAGGGCATGTGCTGCTCGAAGGCGTGCCCGGAACTGCAAAAACGCTCTCGATACGTACACTCGCGCGTATCTTCAATGTCTCATTCAAGCGCATCCAGTTCACGCCCGACCTGATGCCTTCCGATATTCTTGGGACGAGCATCTTCGATCAGCGCACTCAGGAATTCAACCTCAAAAAAGGACCTATTTTCGCGGGGCTGGTGCTTGCCGACGAAGTGAACCGTACACCTCCAAAAACGCAGTCCGCGCTCCTCGAAGCGATGGAAGAGCGCCGCGTCACGATCGACGGTATTTCGCATGATCTTCCGCTCCCGTTCCTCGTTTGCGCGACTCAGAACCCGATCGAGTACGAAGGAACCTATCCGTTGCCGGAAGCGCAGGTCGACCGTTTCATGCTGAAAGTCGTCGTTGCGTACCCGTCCGCCGAGGAAGAGCAGAATATTCTCAATCGTATACAGTCCGGTTTCCGCGCACAGAATCTCGATACGGCACACATTCAGCCCGCGCTGCGCGGCGATGAACTCCCCTATTTCCAGGCGGAAGTCGAGCGGGTGCGAGTCGAGCCAACCGTGATGCGCTACATCGTGCAGATCGTTCGTGCAACACGCGAGAGCCGCCACCTGACGCTCGGGGCGAGCCCTCGTGCCGCCATCACGCTGCTGAACTCGGCGAAAGCGCTTGCGGCAATACGAGGACGCGACTTTGTGACGCCCGACGACATCAAAACGATGGCGCGACCGGTACTGCGACACAGGCTCGTCGTGCGGCCAGAGTCCGAGATCGAAGGCTACACCGGTGACCGGCTCGTCGATACGATCCTGCAGGGCGTGGAAGTCCCCCGTTAGTGATCCGCATCGCACAGGTAGTGCGTCCCGCGACGGGTGGCATTCGTCGCCACGTCTCGCAATTGGTTGCAGGTTTGGATAAAGAGCGGTTCGAGTCTCTGCTTTGCGCTCCGGCAGACTTTTCGCTCGATGAGGAATGCGCGGGCGTTTCCCGATTCGATGTCGCGATCGGCGCGCGGTTTCACCCGATTGCTGATATGCGCGCGATCGCTGCGCTGAGGCAAAGATTACACGGGACGCAAATAGTCCAAGCTGAAAACGCGAGGTACAAAGTAGATATAGTACACGCGCATGGTCTGCGGGGCGCGTGGATCGGCGTCACGGCCGCAAAATCTGCTGGTTTGCCCGCTATATTCACCGCGCACAATATTGTGCCTTCAGTAGGTCGTCTACAGGGCGCAGTGTTGCGAAGTGTCGCGGCAAAGGCAAAAGTAATTGTTTGTGTCTCTCAGGCGGTCGCCAATTCATTGAAAGCAGTCGGCGTCGCTGACCACAAAATCAGAGTTATTCCCAATGGAATCGACCTTTCTGAATACGATAAATTCGACACAGCTATTGACGTTAAAGCAGTTCGGGCGC
>JBBQPY010000070.1:0-24141 GCA_038216735.1 Chthonomonadales bacterium | reverse complement strand
AGTGGCCGCCTGGGAATACCAGCGTAATCAGCGTCCCCATACCGTGAATTGGCAGTTTCGAGCCGAAGACGCACGGATCAAACTCAAGCGGCTCTACCCGATCCAAAACGATAAAACTTCGTGAAACTAACGACTATTCTCCATCCCCGCCCTGCCCCTCTCCGGAAGCTCTAGAGAGGGGCGTAAATGCGCACCCTCAGTTTGTTAGCGAGCAATTCAAAGTGCGGTGAATAATCACGAATCGCTTCGAGAAATCCGCGATAACCTGACTTTTGTGGGCAGGAGTGATGCTACTTTAGTTCGAATCCCATGTCCTGGAGTGTCTGACGAATTCTGTGTCTGCCGCTCAGGTTTTCGGGACCTGCGACACGTTCAGCGGAATGCTGAGACCAGTCCCCATTTACGTTCATTTTCTGTGATGCGTAGAACGCCTGCATAGTTTCATTGTAGCTCTCGATCGCGATGGCATCCTCTTCAACTTTATACGTTTCTCTATGCAGGACAGAAGGCTGCGGGAGACGGGGTTTGACCATGCTGGTATCATTTTCGACAGGGACACCGACGGTCATTCCAAACAGACCAACAACACGAGGTGGAAGACCGAGTAGCGCAGCCATTTCGCGTGGATTATTGCGTGCCCCACCGACGTAGCAGATACCCAACCCGTTCGCTTCGGCGGCTGCAGCGGCATTTTGTGCGGCAAGCGAAGCGTCGATCGTCGCCATCAGGAACATTTCGAGGTATTCGAGCCCTTCACCGGGGAGATCGACCCGCTCTGATATCCGTGTCAGTCGCGAAAGATCGGCGCAAAATATCAGGAACAGCGGCGCGTGTCGGATAAATTCTTGATTGCCGCTGAGAGAAGCCGCTTCCGATTTGCGCTCCGGGTCTTGCAAGGCGATCATGCTCCAGGTCTGCAGATTCGAGGATGTCGCAGCGCTCTGTGCTGCCGCACAAAGCAATTCCAACGTTCCTACAGGCAGAGGATCGGACTTGTATTTGCGCACAGATTTGTGTGCGAGCAGTACTTGTATGACACGGTCGGCAACACCGGATAGCTCTGGCATATCCGAGCCATAGCGTTCTCGCAGCAGTTCTTCCATCCGGGCTGCTCGTTGACTCGCTTCCATATTATCTCCTGGAGTTATGATCGCTTCGGTATTCTCGCGAAGCTTTCGACTCATATTTACTGTTCGGTACCGTATAAACTCAGCATTTTATAACTGGTTCCCAAATCTTCAAGAAGTGTCAATGGTCAGAAAGTACTAAATCGTAACAATTCATGACACTCCTCGTCTGACAGAATCAGAGCTATGACTCTGGAATATTTTGCCTCATCGGGTGGCGCCTTGACCGAAAATAGGCTATCATTAGCATACTGTATAATCGATCTCTAATGTTTCTGAAGGATCACTTTCGTAATGACTTTGAACTCAACCGCCACTAGAGGCAAATCTGCCCTTTTTGTTGTTCTCGGAAGCGTCACGCTCTCTCTGATCGTCGGATTTGCGTGGGCAGATCAGACTACTAAAACAGCTAAGTCTGTCAAGAAATCGCCTGCAGCCAGAATAGAAGCTAAGATTGCGACGCCCTTTCGATTCAGCAAAGTCGACTACAACCGAGATGTGCGACCGATTCTCTCTGAGAAATGTTTCAAGTGTCACGGCGCCGATCCAAAAGCGATTCAAGCGGGATTGCGACTCGACACGAAGGATGGTGCATTCAAAGCCCTCGCCAGCGGCAGAATGGCGATCGTTTCGGGCAAACCACAGATGAGTGAGCTTTTGGACCGCATCAATGCAACCGGCTCCGCGCTGCTGATGCCGCCTGCCAGCGCCCACAAAACTCTGAACGCTGAAGAGAAACTAACGCTCAAACGGTGGATTGTTCAGGGGGCGGAGTACAAGCCGCACTGGGCGTTCGTCAAGCCGGTGCGCCCGCCGCTGCCCGCTGTCAAAATGACATCGTGGTCTCGCAATGCCATCGATCGGTTTCTGCTCGCGCGCCTCGAGCAGGAAGGACTAAAGCCTTCCCCGGAAGCGGACAAAGCAACGCTCCTGCGGCGTGTTACGCTCGATCTCACCGGTCTGCCCCCGACGATGCAGGAGCAGAAAGATTATGCGGCCGATAAATCTCCAAAAGCCTACGAAAAAGTCGTCGACCGGCTGCTTACCTCGCCGCGTTACGGCGAGCGCATGGCGCAGGCATGGATGGACGACGCGCGCTATGCGGACAGCAACGGCTATCAGGCGGACTGGGAGCGTTATCAGTGGCGCTGGCGCGACTGGGTAATCGATGCCTACAACAACAATATGCCTTTCGATCAGTTCACGATCGAACAGATCGCCGGGGACATGCTGCCCAATGCGACACAGTCTCAAAAGATCGCGACCGGCTTCAATCGCAACCACCGAATCAATACCGAAGGCGGCGTGATCCCGGAAGAGTGGCGGCTCGAGACGGTTATCGATCGCGTCGAGACGACTTCCGCGGTATGGCTGGGCTTGACGATGGGCTGTGCGCGCTGCCACGATCACAAGTACGATCCGCTCTCACAAAAAGAGTTCTATCAGGTCGCTTCCTACTTCAACAATGTTCCTGAGACCGGCTCTGGAGAAGAGCGGGCAGTCAATCATCCTCCGTTCATACGTGCTCCCACAACTGAACAAGAGCAGAAACTCGCCGCCGCCGATGCCAGCCTGGCGAAACTGAACACCTGGCTGACCGCCCGCGTCGCAGTGAACATGACTGCTTCAGAGGGCTGGAAGACTGCGTCTTCGTCCGAAGAGGACGCAGCGCTGCTGAAAGGGATCGTCGCGCGTTACAAGCTTTCGGCGATGCCTGTCGTCGTTGGCGGCACTGCGCCTGTGCCCACACTCGTCGGAAAGGTGACGGCGGATGCTGGGCGTTCGACCGGAGCAGTCGTCACTGACGGAAGCGATCATGTCGATCTAGGCAATGTCGGCGACTTCGATACGAAAGAGGCATTTGCGTACGGTGGGTGGATCAATCCAAATACGGGAGGCGGCGCTCCGATCACGAAAATGGACGCGGGCAACAGCTTCCGCGGCTGGGACATCTACCTTTCTGGCGGGCGCGTCGCGACGCACATCATCAATAAATGGCCGGAAAATGCGCTGAAAGTGACGTCGAAACAGACGATCCCGAACGGGCAATGGTCGCACGTTTTTGTGACCTACGATGGTACCGCAAAGCCCGAGGGTGTGAAACTCTACATCAATGGTAAGGCTGCCGAGGTCGATGTCGAGATGAACACGCTGACCGGAACTATTCGGACACCGGTCACCGCTAAAATTGGAACGCGCACCGGTGCGGATGGTTTCGCGGGCAAAGTAGATGACGTCGTGCTGTATCATCGCGCTCCATCTGCCAGTGAGGTTGCACTGCTTGCGGGCGGTGATCCTGCGAAGATTTTGTTGGCGGTTGCGCCTGAAAAGCGTACTCCGGAACAGAAGCTCGAGATCGCAAAACTGTGGTCGGAACGCAACGACCCTGAGTACAAAAAGACCGCCGTCGAACGTGATGCTGCCGCAAAAACCCGCGCCGAAATCGATGGTCAGATCACGACCGTAATGATCATGGAGGAGATGCCGAAGCCTCGCGAAGCTTTTATTCTTTTGCGCGGTCAGTACGACAAGCACGGTGACAAGGTGACGGCGAACCTGCCAGCCGCGTTCGGATCTCTACCTAAAAACGCCCCAAACAACCGACTTGGTCTCGCAGAATGGATCGCCAGCCCTGACAATCCGCTCACAGCCCGCGTCGCAGTCAACCGATTCTGGGAGAAGTTTTTCGGTATCGGACTGGTGCCGACCACAGAGGATTTTGGCACACGCGCAGAGTTCCCGAGCAATCCCGAACTGCTCGACTGGCTAGCGACCGAGTTCGTCCGTGAAAAGTGGGATCAGAAAGCGATCCAGAAGCTGATCGTTACGAGCGCTGCATATCGGCAGTCTTCGAAATTGACGCCTGCACTGCTCGAACGCGATCCTGATAATCGCCTGCTGGCTCGCGGTCCGCGTTTCCGGCTCCAAGCAGAGATGATCCACGATCAGGCGCTTGCTGTGTCGGGTCTGCTCGTCGAGAAAATCGGCGGTCCTTCCGTACGTCCCTACCAGCCGGACGGTATCTGGAACGAGATCAGCAGTTACGGCAACCTCACGAATTATATGCATGATAAGGGCGACAACCTCTATCGCCGAAGCCTGTACACGATCTGGAAGCGCACGGCTGCGCCACCGGTTCTGACTCTGTTCGATGTGCCGGGTCGTGAGATGTGCCGCGTACGGCGCTCTCGAACCAATACGCCGCTTCAAGCGCTCGTGCTGATGAATGAGATCACGTTCGTCGAGGCAGCGCGCGTACTGGCGGAACACATGATGTCCGAGGGCGGCACCACGCCCGAAAAGCGGATTGCGTACGCCTTTCAGCGAACGCTGAATCGTATGCCCACTCCCGCCGAGACTAAGATCCTTGCTGCCGGTCAGCGAAGGCTGCTGGTTCGATACCGCGCTGCTCCCGCCGAAGCGGAAAAGCTCGTCAGCATCGGTGACGCGCCTCGCAGCACGAAACTTGAAGCGGCAGACCTCGCGGCGTGCACGATGACCGCAAGCATTCTGCTCAATATGGACGAAACGATCACGAAAGAATAAGCTCTCATGGCAGATAAAACAGATAAAGTAATTCAGCTGCAGGACATCATCAATCGACGCGCATTTCTGACTCAATCGGCGGCGAGCATCGGGCTAGCTGCCCTTGCGGAGCTGCTCGGAGGGCAAACGGCTGGTGCCGATACGGCGGTCAAATCTGCTTCGAAGAACGGGGGCGGTCTTGCTGGGGTGCCGCACTTCAAGCCCAAAGCGAAACGGATAATCTACCTGTTTCAGTCGGGTGCGCCGTCGCAGATGGATCTGTTCGACTATAAGCCGATGCTGCTGAAAAGACGTGGCGAGGAACTGCCCGACTCGATACGCAATGGTCAGCGACTGACGGGCATGACGTCCGGTCAGGCGAAGTTTCCCGTTGCTCCGACGATCTTCAAGTTTGCTCCGCACGGGAAAAGCGGTATGGTGCTGAGCGAACTGCTACCCAATATCTCGACGCTTGCCGATGAGATGTGCCTGATCCGCTCGATGAACACCGAGTCGATCAATCACGATCCGGCGATCACCTTCTTCCAGACCGGGTCGCAACTGGCAGGGCGACCGAGCATCGGCTCCTGGCTCTCCTACGGGCTCGGCACCGAGAATAAGGATCTACCCGCTTTCGTTGTCCTGACCTCTCGTGGGACCGGCAGAACCGATGATCAGCCGCTGTATGATCGACTCTGGGGTTCGGGCTTTCTGCCGACGCAGCATCAGGGGGTCAAGTTTCGCAATGCAGGTGATCCTGTGCTCTACCTGTCTAATCCGGCCGGCGTCGATCGCAGTATCCGCCGCGAAATGCTCGATGAGCTCGACCAGGTCAATCAGCTCGAGCATACCGCTGTCGGCGACCCTGAAATTCAGACGCGCATTTCGCAGTACGAACTGGCGTTTCGGATGCAGGCGTCCGTTCCCGATCTGACCGATGCGTCGAAGGAGCCCCAGCATATACTCGATTCGTACGGGCCAGACGTGAAGAAACCGGGCACTTTTGCGGCGAACTGTCTGCTGGCGCGGCGGCTGTGCGAAAAAGGCGTGCGGTTTGTGCAGCTGTTCCACATGGGCTGGGACCATCATGGCGGTCTGCCGAATGCGATCCGCGGCCAGTGCCGCGACACCGATCAGCCGACGACGGCGCTGATTCGTGATCTCGAACAGCGCGGTTTGATGGAGGACACGATCATCGTCTGGGGCGGGGAGTTTGGGCGTACGGTCTATTCGCAGGGCACGCTTACGGAAATGGATTACGGGCGAGACCACCATCCGCGCTGTTTCTCGATGTGGATGACAGGAGCCGGTATCAAGAAGGGCGTCACGATCGGTGAGACGGACGACTACAGTTACAATATCGTCAAGGATCCCGTCAATGTTCATGATCTGCATGCGACTCTGCTGAACCTACTCGGCATCGATCATACGCGTTTGACTTATCGTTTCCAGGGGCGCGACTTCCGTCTGACCGACGTTTCCGGGGAACTGATCAAAGCTGCAATGGCTTAGAGACCTTCACCCCCGACCCCTCTTCCCGAAGCTTCGGGAAGAGGGGAGACAATACAATCCAGTCAGCTTTTACCTGTTGGGCGAGATGATCTGACAAAAGTCACAAGCGCCCAATAATATGTGACTGATTGCGTGCTGCGCCCAGTTCCCGTTGGATAGTCAAGCATTTACTATCGCTGCTCATTTGGCAAGACGAGCAGGCAATTAAGATGCGTGTCTTTAGAGTATGCTCGGTTGGTAAAGAAGGAGGTCTCGATGTCGAATGCGTCAGAAATGCTTACCTACACCAATCCGATCTATCCCGGCTACTTCGCCGATCCGTTCGTCTGGCGGTACAAGGGGGAGTATTACGCCGTAGGCACCGGGCCAGCGGAGGCGAGCGGAGAGATAAAGGAGGCTGAAGCCGCGTCGTCAGCGATGCTTGGCCGGTTCCGAATCTTTCCGCTGCTGCGGTCCGATGATTTTGTCCACTGGCATTATGTTTCCGGCGCATTGATCCCGCCCGATCCCGATCTGGGCGACAGCTTCTGGGCTCCGGAAGTCGCCTTCCACGATGGCCGCTTCTACCTCTACTATTCGGTTGGCAAAGAAGACAAAGAACACCAGCTGCGCGTAGCGACATCCAGCCATCCGCTCGGACCGTACACCGACACGGGAAAGTCGCTCGTTGATCCGCAGGCATTCCCATTCACGATTGATGCCCACGCCTTCGAGGATGACGACGGCCAGTGGTACCTCTTCTATGCACGCGATTTTCTCGATCTCGAGGGCGGGCGCCGAGCGGGTACGGCGTTAGTAGTCGACCGCATGCTAGATATGACTACGCTCGCCGGAACTCCGACCACCGTTGCGCGGGCACGCTACGACTGGCAGCTTTATATGGCAGACCGCACTATGTATGGCGGGCAGTGGGACTGGCACACGCTCGAGGGCCCTTCCGTCGTCAAGCGCGACGGACGGTACTATTGTTTTTATAGTGGCGGGCGGTGGGAAACCGAGACTTACGGCGTGGACTACTGCGTGGCCGATCATCCGCTCGGGCCGTGGGACGACGCTGGTTCTGAACGAGGCCCACGTGTGCTGAAGACCGTGCTGGATCAGGTAGTTGGGCCGGGCCATAATTCGATCGTTAAGGGACCGGACAACGTGACAGACTATATCGTCTACCATGCCTGGGATCCGCTTCGCACCGCGCGAAGGACCTGCATCGACCGCCTGCTATGGACGCCGGACGGTCCCCGCGCCAATGGACCAACGTGGTTGCCGCAGACCGACGAACGTGTACTCTCGGCGCAGGACCGGCTCTAGCCTACCTCATTCCGCTGTTCCCTTTGCATTTTACGGATGATCTCGCAAGCATATGTTGATAGTATGTGTTCAAGATCGCCCACAGTATTTACGTATTGACTGCGGCGTAACAGACTGATATACTGTTTCCAAGAGCGGAACTTCCGCATTTCCAAAATGTCGGACGAGATAATTAGAACTGCATTTCTCTGACGTATATTCGAGATGCATCTCTGTCAGTTGTAGTCAGATTGAATATGGTAAGGGGGCTTGCGCGATCGCGCATGCCCCCTTTATTCAAAGTCTTTTACGGAGAATCGTTACTTCCCGCTAAAGCAAACTGTGCTTTCTTCCTGACTTCATAAATGCCTGCCTGCTGTGGGATATTAATCGGCGAGCAGTCGATCGCTAATTGCCATTCCATTTTTGCGTCATCCGTTTTTCGCTGCGTTTTGAGTAACCCACCTAACTCGTAATGCGCCCATGCAGCGCCAGTTTTATCTTTTTTGTGAGAGACCGAATCAATCACTTCGTGATATTCGGTTATCGCAAGGGCAGTTTGTCCTTGCTTACGATACATGCGGGCAAGAGTGTAGTGCACAGCATCAAAATTAGGATCAAACTGCAAAGCCAGCTTACACTCTGCGATCGCTGCGGGATAGTTACCTGTTTTGGCATTTTTGCCTGCTTTAATTTGATGCTCAATCGCCTGGTCGAATTGCTGGTTTTGCTTAATCGATGTCCGGATGGATTGCTGAAAATGAAATACGTAAGCCGCAACGCAATACAGACCGATGCCTGCGACACCCAGCAAAACGGCGAGTGCAGCCATTGATACTGAATAAGTAAGTTTTCTCATGTTTTTTACGAATGCCACCAATTTTGCTCACTACTCGGACACAGCTACGAGTGAATTCAGAGTTCATCGAGCTATTTGTCTACGCGAGCACAAATCTCAGTACGAGTGGATCTGTGACAACGTTTTAAAACGTATGTCGATAGGCACCTATTCAGGCTCCCCCCTCACCATTATAAGCCGACCTAACTATTGCGCCTTCACGCAACAAGTGGCTGAAACCTCACGCCGAAGTTGCCAAAGGTGTTCGTAAGTTGAATGTCACCTCCGCAACTGTGCTACCACCCTCCCATCGGCTTTATCTGGCAACACCGCTTTGTGTCCCGGCTGAAATCGCAAGCAGGGCGATCACGCCGCGCCGCTGCGGGCCATAAACTAGATCGATGCTCTTGATCTCGACGTTTGGGCGCGGGTTGTTCCACTGCATCTGATAGGCGACCTCTGTATAAGGCGTACCTTCATAGAGGCGCAGCCAGGCGATCTGCGCGCCGGGGAGTGGCGCAGGCGATTTCTGCTTGTAATCCTCGATATCGATCTCCGAATAGACAGGAACTTTCACCTGCTGACCGTCCGCATAATTGATCACATAGTCTGCCATCTCGAACTTCGCATTGTCCCGTACTTCCTGCTCGTTCCTCCGCTGATCGATCCGCGCCGCCTGCAGGAAGAACAAAGCGTCCGCTTTCCGATTGACCGGAATGCCGTGAATTGAGTCGGCTAGCCCTCCCGGGACGCCGTCTCCGGCAAGCATTACCGCTGTCGGGACAGGTGAGGTCGCGAAACTGTAGATGTTGTAATCGACACCGGCGAACGTCTGCTTCCCACCAGGAAAGGCAGCGAACGAGAAGTTCTTGTCTCCAAACCAGCCCTGCTCCCCCCGATATTGATTCGCCTGTTTGGATATATCGATCGGCTGATAGACCAGATTGGCACTGGTAATTGCATTTCCGCTACCGGCAAATGGCGCCTTCATATTGCGCAATAGAGTAGCTAGTATCGTCTGCTTTTTGGTCACATTCTCCGGTACAGCTTCGTTATCGAGGAAATTGACATTGCAGAGCACGATCCCGCCGCTGCCCTGCGGATAAGCGACCATCGCGCCGATGTTGAGCAGCGGCTTTACCTTCTTGTAAAACTCCGGTGATCGTTTCGCTTTGAGATCGATATTGTCGATACCAACCAGGTCCTGACCATTCTGTTTTTTCTCCGGCACCGATTTCCACGCGGCGATCTCCAGCGTAATCTCTTTCGCCGCCACTGGCGAAGGAATCGTAAACGTCTGTGGCTGATCGTCCGGGCGTGTCGGCAGTTCGATCCGACGATTATTGCCGTCTAAGACCAAATTGACTTTCGTCGTCGGAGCGTACATCAGATTGCCGACATAGGTGAATTCCGTGATTGTCTCCGGTCGCGAAAAGGTAATCGGAATCGAAAACGTTTTGCCATCCGAGAGGACAGGGAAGTCGATTATCAGGGGCCAGCCATCTGCCGACACGAAGTTGTTGGTGATATTGCTGTAGGCAAAGAACGACGACTTGCCGAACGGCGCGACATCGTCATAATCCACCACGTAGCTGAAGGCATCGGTGGCCGGGTACTGACCTGCACTGTAATCGAATATCTGTTTGCCGGAGCCGATTACGATGTTCGACGTCGCGAGACCCGCCGTCAGGGGACTTCGGACGGCAGGAAAGGTCACTTTCTCGCGTCCGAAAGGGCGAATCAGATGCTCGACACCAACGAGCTTATTGTAATCCTGCAAGCCCTCCGGCGTCAGAGCGTTTAGCAAAAGCCAGCCGCCACTTTCCGTAAAAGCCTTCAGTTTCGGTTCATTCTCCGCCAGACTTTTAAGGTTGGAAGGTGTCGCGCTTGCCACAACGATACCGCCGGATTTTGCGATTGCCGACAGAACATCGCTCTCCTTACCATAGGCGACCCCGATCCCATCGACCGCTTTCGTCAAGCGTGGATTTTCCGAAACGAGCGCGACCGACCGGAACACTTGCTTGTATGCCTGACCATAATCGATCATATTCAGCAATAGCCGGTGCGCGACAGGACTGGCAGCCGCTTTCTCGCCGATAACGAGTTGACTGAGAAGCAGTATTCCCTTGCCCGAGGGCATCTCGATCAGCGCAGAATCTTTCAGTTGGTCATCACATTGCAGCAGAGATTTGCCGCCGGAGGTTGGTTTATTGTAGGCATTGCGGTAGAGGACGCCATCCCCACTCCAGGTAAAGAAATCTTTCTGAGCCAGCCCTTTCATCACCGGATGATCGAGGTCTTCTACGAACCCGATCCTCCCTTCGTTTTTGTCGAGTCGCATCGCTCCTGGGAGCGCTTGAAACTGCAGCGGAAATTTCTGCTCGAGAACAATTACCGATCTGCCGGAAGCGGCGTAGGCTGCCAGACTGCTCGATGTGCTCATTG
Organism: Chthonomonadales bacterium; assembly: GCA_038216735.1. Taxonomy (GTDB): domain Bacteria; phylum Armatimonadota; class Chthonomonadetes; order Chthonomonadales; family Chthonomonadaceae; genus JBBQPY01. Next base: position 13,404 of record JBBQPY010000070.1, on the reverse strand, counting down.
TCACATCGAGAGCATTTTTCCCGATCAGCAGTGTCTTCGCATTCGCAGGCAGACTGATGAGACTGCCGATCGACGTAAACGCGATTTTGTCTGCAGTGAGGAGGGAAGTAACACTTTTGTTCGGATCATAGACGGCGAGCAAGCCAGCAGCGGAACGATCCTGCTTTGGAGCGCCAATCTCCACTCGGTCGCTGATTACATTGCCGATCGCGACTTTACTGTGTGGTTTACTGCCTTGCGATTTACTGCCTCGTCTGTTATTTTTGGTTTTGGATTTATGAAAAAGCGCTGTCTGTCGGCCGGTTCCCATCACAGAGACCTGCTTGATGTCCTGAAAGACCTGTTTGCCTTTCTGTGAAAGGGTGAGTGTCCATTCGCCCTCTTGTCGTGCAGAGACCTGTGGAATAGTGAGAGTCACGTCGAATTTGTCGTTCGTACCGGCAGCGATTTTGTGAACGGAACGATCGGTCGCGACAGTCTTTCCGCCGATACTCAGCGTCCAAGTCAGCGTGATCGGATCGTCGAAGCGCGTGTCATTGAATATTCCAAGTGTCCGGACGACTTTTTGACCGGAGCCGAAAGTCCAGTCCCATTGACGGCAGAGGACAGCTACAGGCTGCCATGAGTTGTAATAGGTGTCGCTCTCACCGCCGAGCCAGAACTGGAACGAGATGCCATTCCAGCGATAACCTTCGGAATAAATCTTGCCGATCAGTCCGAGAGCGGGGTGCGATTCCGCTTTCCCCACGAAGGCGCTTTCGCCGCCGACCGTTGCGAGACTGGATAGTTCGTATCCACTGCCGAAATACGCCTCTCCCATCAGGATCGGCTTTTGCTGCGTGATCGGCCATTTCTGTCGGTTTGTCAAACCTTTCGCGACGTAGGCGGCATCGGGCAGCGAAGTCAGCGGAGCCTCCATATAGTGCCCCCCGTAGACAGGCAGCGACTCATCGAGGAGCGCATTGCCTCCATCCGTCATCTGAGGGCGAGTACGATCGAGCTGCGCGAGAATACGACTCGCTTTTCGCATTTCGGGATCGGTGATGGGATTCAGCCCGAAGACGCTCGAGTTGATAAAGGTGATCTCGTTCTCCATCGACCAGATGAAGATCGAAGGATGATTGCGCTGACCTTTTGCCCAGGCGCGAAGCTGGCGATGCCAGTTGTCGAAGAGTGCGCGTCGGGCAACAGTCGTATCTTTCCCGTCGACTTTCGCCTGCTCCGTTAGCCTATATGCCGCCTTCTCGCCGTCGAAAATGCCCGTGCGCCGGACAGGCACACCATGCGAGTCGTAGAAGTCGAGTGTCTGTTCCAGGTTCATTCCGCCCTGACCGGATTCGTTCCACAGCCTTTGCATATTCTGCCCATGCTTGCGCCAGACAGCGACCGCTGTCTCGGGGTTCTCGACGCCGAAATCGGCAAGGTCGGCTCTTCCATGCCAGGGGATACCGTTGAGCGTGAAACTCGCGCCGCGCCAGTCCCATTCTCGAAAGCCGAATTTGGTCGTCCGGGTGTCGATCTGTTTGCCGCCGATGCTTAGTTTTGTCGTGACGAGGTACTGTCTGGTGTCGTCGGGCCACCACAGTTTCGCATTCGTAAAGCTTTCGCTGAACTTGACAATGGTCTCTTTACCGGCCGGAATTGAGATCTGTTTTGGCGCGAAGGTTTTCTCTGATGCGCCACCGGTCAGCGGAGCCACGGTATTTGCAATCGTAACCTCGAAAGAGTTCGCTGTGGGATTTTTGAGTGTGATTTCCAGTCCCAGCGACTTGTTCTTTACGGATGGCAGCGCAAATACGTCTGAAGTGTAGACTGTTCCAGCGGAGACAAGAGTCGGCTCCTGGAGAATGCCGTTCTCTCTGTGGTTCCAGACAGGAAAATCGAGTGACATCGAGCTGCCCTGGTTATCGGTGAAGAACTCGGTCGGCAGCATGAAACTGGTACGTACATTTTTGCCATCGCCCGTCTCGATCGCGTAGTAGGTGTCCTTGATTCCGACCCAGATTTCATTGACGCCCGACTTGACCGCTTTGGTGATGTCGCAATCCCAGAGCGCAAACGGTGTATCATCGGAGCCGCAATACTGCCCGTTGACGAAAACGGAAGCGATCATATTGAGCGAGGGGAAATGAAGGTAGTACGAATGGTCTTTTGCTCCTGCAGGAATGTCGACTCGCGTGCGAAGAAAATAGCGGTGTGCGAAGGTCATTTCGGGATGCTGCAGGTTTTTGTCGCCAGGAACCGAGGTACTTTTCCAATGTAAATCCTCTCTATTCGGCAGCGATTTGATTGGCACAGTTCGGTCGTGAACGAGCATTTCGTCCCAGCGCGCGATCTGCCAGTCACCTTTTAGCGAGAGTGCGCTCTGTGAGGCTGACCTCGTTGCTGGCATCTTGAAAACATTGTTTGCTGCTGCCTGGATCGCGCCCGTCTGCCAGCTTGTATCGTTTGGCTCATAGAGCCCATTCGGGTGAAAGTCCCCTTTAGTAAGGCAGAGTGCATCAGAGGAATAGAATATTCTCTGTGGTTTTTTTTGAGTATCGTAAGTAATTGGGAGTCGAATCTGGAGGGTATGGCTGCCAGAAGTGAGAAAGCTTTCGCCCATTTTCAGCCATGCGATCGAGGCCCAGAATCCGATTTCTGTCAGATCGGTCGTAATTTCGTCAGGCGAAATCGTCTTCCAGACGCCGTCATCAACTCTCCAATCGAAAGAGGAGCGCACGTTCTCGAAACCGACACGATTCCAAACCTGATATTTACCGGTGGTCGGCGCCTCTATTTTGTAGCTGAGCAGGACACCGCCTGCAGGAGTCTTTTTCTCGACATCTTTATCCTCGATGTTGACCTGAAGCCAGTTGTCGCCCGACATCACTTTGCCACCCCAGGGCGATGGCTTCACATCGGCATTGCTCGACGTTGGCTTCTCGCTCTCGATCCAGACAAAATCAGCGGGACCTCTGAGCTTGGCGGCATCGGCAGAAAGGTGTGAGATGAGGGCAGAAGAAACACTCAACGCAAGAAATAAGCAAAGTTTAGCGCTTCGGGACAATAGTGAGGACAGCAATGACATTTGTATTACCTTTTCATGTAAAGTTGCAATTGGCAAAAAATGCCGACATAGACGCGGTATGATTATATTAGAGGTTGAGTTCGACACGAATGTGACAAATTCATTCATGAATGCTAAATCCAAGGAAATTCATCCCATGTGTCCGCCTGGCAATTTGCTGAAGGCGCACAATTGATTGTATAAGCATATAACGACGAAAATAGCATAAAAAGTGCTTGACAACCCATATCGAAGGTGGTATGATAATCACAGTATAGATTTTCTGGTTGACTCAGGCAAGGAACTCAATAGGGTTTTGTGCTTTTGTAGACCGGCAGCGCTGACGAAGAACGCTTTTGCGAATTCGTGCGTATGCTGGTCTTTTTGTTTTTGTGAACTGTTTATAAACGCAAACCGACACGAATCTTCGCAGGCAGTATGTTATGAGCCGACCCACGAAGGGTTCCATTGAAGCCGACATTGCAAACGCGGTAGTGCGCTTTCATCGAGAGCAGCAAGGGCGTGGGCCGACAGACGTCCGCGCATATCTGGTCGGTGAACTATTGCTGGTGCGGTGCGCCGGTATCTTCACACAAACGGAAGCGCACCTTTCCGCGACGGAAGAAGGACGGCGGCTGATCAAGAGCGCTCGACAGGAGCTGAGAAGCATCAATCATACAGACATCGAAGAGATTATCGCTGGGATCATTGGCACCGGCGTCAAGCGCAGCTACTGCGATATCGATGTCAAAGCGGCAGAGCAAATGGAAGTGTATGTGCTCGATGTCGACATCGAAAAGCGGCTGCTGAGAATCGAACTGGATCGTCTGGGCGAGCTAAGCCCACAATCGGGAACAGGGCGCGCTCGATGAAAGCCACGGGCGTAGCAGCAGCGAAATAGTTTTCATTAGTCGCTCTATTCGACAGACGCCGCGCGATACGAAAGTTCAGCAAGGGTCTCGACCCTGCTGAACAATAATTATATACTCCGGTTGCCACAGGAAAGGGCGTCTCCAACGCGCCAGTTCTCGGGGAGGCCGAAACTCACAGCTTTGCTGACTGGATATTTTCCGTCAGCGATCCAGTGTGTTTCGGTCTCCCTTTTTTGCCGTTTTGTGCGTTGTGAAAGTCCAGATATTATGAACAATTTACCACTCTGGTGCCTGTTCTTTTCCGTACTGCTGCTGCATGGCCTCCTGCCTACTGACTCCTCTTCGCTCAGAAAGCGTCTTGAGGCAAGGATTCGCGAACGGAGAAAGTGACGACATCAATGACGTTTTGGTGGATGAAAGACTGGAAAAACAAAGGAGCTGACATCATGATGGACATGGTTTATATCGTTATTACACTGGCTTTCTTCGCGATATGCGCTGCCTATGTGCGCGGCTGCGAAAAGCTGTAAGGAGATAATGAAACGCTGATGATCGATTATATCTGGACTGGCATCGTAGCTGCGCTGCTGCTCTGTTATCTGCTCTACGCGCTCTTGAAGCCAGAGAAATTTTAGGGGTCCTGTGGGGAGAATGCGACGATGACTGTAAACGGAATACTACAAATACTGCTGTACTTTACGGCGGTGCTGCTGCTTACAAAACCGATGGGCATCTACATGGCGCGCGTGTTTGACGGCGAGCGAACGCTGCTCTCACCGGTTTTAGGCTGGCTGGAGCGCCTGTGCTACAAACTGTTCGGTGTCGATAAAGACGAGGACATGAAGTGGACGACTTATGCGTTCGCGATGCTGATGTTCAGTGTCGTCGGACTGTTGTTCACGTATGTACTGCTGCGCTTCCAGGGACACATCAACGCTTTCGGCTTGAATCCGAAGGGGTTCAGCGGCAAGGATATGACGACCGATCTGGCGTTCAACACCGCTGTCTCGTTCACCACCAATACCAACTGGCAGAGTTATGTGCCCGAAACGACGATAAGTTACTTCTCCAACATGGTCTCGTTGGCGGTGCACAACTGGATGTCGGCGGCGACGGGCATCGTAATCGCCATCGCACTGGTGCGCGGTTTCGCGCGCCGATCCGCAAGCGGAATCGGAAATTTTTGGGTCGATCTGACGCGCACGACCCTGTACATTCTGTTGCCGCTATGCCTGGTCTACTCGCTGTTCCTCGTACAACAGGGGGTTCCGCAGAACTTCGCGCCTTATGTCACTGCACAGACGATCGACGGAACGCCGAAAACCAACGGAACGGACAACACGCAGAGTATCGCTCAAGGCGCGGTCGCCTCACAGGAGTCGATCAAGATGCTGGGCACCAACGGCGGTGGCATCTTCAATGCCAACTCCGCACATCCTTACGAGAACCCGACGCCGCTCACCAACTTCATACAGCTCGTTTCGATCTTTCTGATTCCCGCCGGACTGACATACACATTCGGCAAAATGGTCGGCAACACGAAGCAGGGATGGGCGCTGTTCGCGGCGATGAGCACGATGTTCTTCATCGGCGTAAGCGTCTGCTATACCGCCGAACAGAAAGGCAATCCGCTCGTCGGGCAGATGAATGTGATGACCGCCGATACCGGCACTCAGCCAGGCGGAAATATGGAAGGCAAAGAGACACGCTTCGGTATCGCCAACTCCGCGCTTTTCGCGACCGTCACGACAGATGCTTCCTGCGGCGCAGTCAACTCGATGCACGACAGCTTCACACCGATCGGCGGGCTCGTGCCGCTCTCGAATATCCTGACTGGCGAAGTCATCTTTGGCGGAACGGGAGCGGGCCTCTACGGGATGCTGATGTACGCGATAATCGCGGTCTTCATCGCCGGATTGATGGTCGGTCGTACGCCGGAATATCTGGGAAAGAAGATCGAACAGTTCGAGGTCAAAATGGCGATGCTGGCTGTGCTTGTGCTGGCGGCAGATATTCTCTGCTTCACGGCTCTCAGCGCGAACCTGAATATCGCTCCCGGCGCGACATCGCAAACGTTCACGGACGCTCAAAAAGCCGACGAAGATAAACTGGTGCAATTGACGCCCTCGGCAGCCCTGAACCATGTCAACAACAGCAGCCCGAGCAACTACTACGGCGCGACGTATAACAACCAGAACAATGCCTCCGCACACGGTTTCTCGGAGATATTCTATGCCTATTCGTCAGGCACTGGCAACAATGGCTCCGCCTTCGCGGGCATCACTGCCAATACGCCTTACTACAATGTGACGCTGGGGATCGCGATGCTGATCGGGCGGTTCCTGATGATCATTCCGCTGCTGGCGATCGCGGGCAGTCTTGCAAAGAAGAAGTACGTTCCGGAATCGGCGGGTACGTTCCCGACGGATTCACCGACCTTCACTTTGCTGCTCGTCGGAACGGTCGTGATCGTCGGTGCCCTGACCTTCTTCCCCGCGCTCGCGCTCGGACCGATCGTAGAACATTTCCTGATGGGCCAGGGCAAGTCTTTCTGAAAACGACTTTACTAAAGTGGCGCCCTCGTCACACTGTGTTTTGGAGACTATTTACTAATGGCAACTCAGATGCAAGAGCCGCCCCTCGCGCCGCGCAGCGAGGGAACGGATTACCGAAAACCAAAGAACGCGCCGAAATCGCTGTTCGATAAGAACCTGCTCGGTCCCGCAATGAAAGACGCGGTTCGCAAGCTCGATCCACGGCTCGTCGCGAAGAACCCGGTGATGTTCGTCGTAGAAGTCGGCAGCGTCATCACGACCTACTATTTCTTCAAGAGCCTGATAACGCATGATGGCAACACGCTCTTCGTGGGGCAGGTGTCGATCTGGCTCTGGTTTACCGTTCTCTTCGCCAACTTCGCGGAAGCGATGGCGGAGGGACGTGGCAAAGCGCAGGCGGATACGCTGCGAAAAGCGAAAAGCGACTCTGTCGCAAGAAGACTTGTCGATGGCAAACGCGAAGAGATCGTACCCGGCACTCAGCTTCGCAAAGGCGATCTGGTCGTTTGCGAAGTCAACGATGTGATCCCCGGCGACGGCGAAGTGATCGAGGGTATCGCCAGTGTCGATGAGAGCGCGATCACCGGCGAATCCGCTCCGGTGATCCGCGAGAGCGGCGGTGACCGGAGCGCGGTTACTGGCGGCACAAAAGTGCTGTCCGACCGGATCGTAATTCAGATCACGTCCAACCCAGGAGAGTCATTTATCGACCGTATGATCGCGCTGGTCGAAGGAGCGCAGCGCCAGAAGACACCGAACGAGATCGCGCTTTCCATTCTGCTTTCGGGACTGACGATCGTCTTTCTGCTGGCAACGGTGACTTTGCAGCCGTTTGCGATCTACAGCGTTCGTTCGGCAGGAGCGGGCATACCGCCTACGATCACAGTACTGATATCTCTGCTCGTCTGCCTGATACCGACGACGATCGGCGGTCTGCTCTCTGCGATTGGCATTGCCGGTATGGATCGCGTCATGCAGCACAACGTGCTGGCGATGTCAGGAAAGGCGGTTGAGGCAGCAGGCGATGTGAATACCCTGCTCCTCGACAAGACTGGCACGATCACTCTCGGCAACCGTCAGGCGGCAGAATTTCTTCCGCTTCCCGGCGTCGGAATAGAAGAACTGGCGAATGCGGCGCAGCTCTCCTCACTTGCCGATGAGACGCCCGAAGGGCGCAGTATCGTCGTGCTGGCGAAGGAGAAATACGGTCTTCGTGGGCGAGAACTGAGCGATCGCGAGGCAGAATTCATACCGTTTACCGCGCAGACCTGTATGAGCGGCGTCAACATGAGCGGTACACAGGTACGCAAGGGCGCCGCGGCATCGGTAGCAAATTGGGTCATCGAGCAAGGTGGTCGCGTTCCAGCGGAACTCGACGAGATCGTGACAAGAATCGCTTCGGCTGGCGGTACGCCGCTCGTCGTCGCGATCAATGACAAACCCCTGGGCGTCATCTATCTCAAGGACATCGTGAAGGGCGGAATGCGAGAGCGATTCGACCAGATGCGTGCAATGGGAATTCGCACAGTAATGATAACCGGCGACAACCCGCTGACAGCGAAAGCGATTGCTGAGGAAGCGGGCGTTGACGACTTCCTGGCGCAGGCCACACCCGAAGACAAGATGGCGCTGATCAAGAAAGAGCAGCAGGGCGGGCGGCTGGTCGCGATGACCGGAGACGGTACGAACGATGCACCGGCTCTTGCTCAGGCGGATGTCGGTGTGGCGATGAATACCGGTACACAGGCGGCAAAAGAGGCGGGGAACATGGTCGATCTCGACAGCAACCCGACCAAGCTGATCGAGATCGTGCAGATCGGCAAACAGCTGCTGATGACACGCGGAGCACTCACGACGTTCAGCATCGCCAACGATGTCGCCAAGTACTTCGCGATCATTCCTGCGATGTTCGTTACGACCTATCCCGCGCTCGGCGCGCTCAACATCATGAGGCTGACGAACCCGAACTCTGCGGTGCTTTCGGCGGTCATCTTCAACGCCCTGATCATTATCGCGCTGATTCCGCTCGCGCTGCGAGGTGTATCCTACAAGCCGATGGGCGCCGGTGCGGTGCTGCGCCGCAACCTGCTGATCTACGGATTTGGCGGACTGCTCGTTCCATTCCCGGGCATCTGGATCATCGACCGTATTCTGGTGCTGCTGCATCTGGCGTAGCTGTCGCCCACGCGTTTTGTGAAGGAGTTGACAATGTTTCGACAGTTGAGAGCTGCGATTGTAAGTGTGCTTGTGATCACAATACTCACCGGACTGATATTCCCGGCGGTTATCACTGTGATCGCTAAACTTGTTTTTCCGCATCAGGCAAATGGAAGTCTGATCGAGCAGAACGGTAAAGTAGTCGGTTCCGAGGTGATCGGCCAGAATTTCGTCGCTGCGGCCTATTTTCATCCGCGTCCCTCTGCGGCGGGAAACGGCTACGATGCGGCGAACTCGGGCGGCACGAACCTGGCTCCGACGAGCGACAAACTACTGAATGGCATTCATAAGAAGACGGCAGATGGCAAGGACGACCCTGGCAACTTCGATGGGATCAAAGACCTCGCCGCCGCTTATCGCAAGGAGAATGGATTGCCCGACAACGCGGAAATCCCGGCGGATACGGCGACAAGATCAGCGAGTGGTCTCGACCCCGAGATCAGTCCTGCCAATGCGGATCTGCAGGTGAAACGGGTCGCGACAGCGCGGGGACTCAGCGAAGTTGCCGTCCGGAAGATACTCGGTAAGAATACTGCTGGACGTCAGCTTGGTTTTTTGGGTGAACCACGCGTCAACGTTCTGAAGTTGAATATCGCGCTCGATCGGGCAGCGCCAGTCAAATCAGGCGACGCTCCTGCCATAAAGTAAGGAACGTGAAGAGTAAAAAAAATAGACTGATCTCGGTTAGCATTTTTGCTGGTCGGTCTCGGAGTACGGAGAGAAGCAGGCTGTGCGTAGTGCGATTTTCTGCCGGAACCGATGCGCTGTTACGATTTTGAGAGACTACCTGTGTTAATGCACTGAAAGGAAAATCTGAGGGGATCGTGGTGAGACCCGATCGAGAAAGAATGTAGATCTCGTGTAATTGTCGAATGACCTGATATAGAAGGGTCGAATGACATGATATAGAAGGAGTGAGGATCGCCGATTCGACTGTCGTTTGATTTGCGTAGAAAGAGCTTGCAGCCATGGAGCTCTGACGCGAGGTACCGAAGAGACCGGTCGGAGGCAGGGGCGAGCTGACAGGATCGGATCAACGCTGCAGGTAAGGAACAACCAATTCGTATGCGAAACTTACGGCGACAACTCTGGTTCAGCCATCTCCTGCTCGTGCTGCTGCTCGTGATCGTAATGATCGGTGCAGTGGTCAATTTCTTCAAGCTTGGACGCTCGATCGATCGAATATTGAAGGACAATTACAAGAGCGTTGTGGCAGCGCAGGACATGCAAGAGACGCTGGAACGCCAGGATAGCGCTGCAACGTTCTATTTGGCGGGTCAGACTGAAAGGGCGAGAAAGCAGTACGAAGCGAACGTTCCGCTCTTTCGGGAGGCGTATCAGACGGAGGCGCATAACATCACGGAATCCGGCGAGCAACAGCTCGCCGAGGAAATCGGGCTGCAGTTCGCCGCCTACTCGACGGACATCAAAAAACTGCTATATGCCAGTCCTCCGCTTACCTCGGACCAGTCGCGGAGGCTCTATTTCAAGTCGCTCGAGCCCGCTTTCGTACGATTGAAACAGAGCGCTCAGGATGTACTGACACTGAATCAGAACGCGATCATGCATGCGGATGCGGCGGCGAAAGCAGAGGCACGACGTGCCTCTTATACCAGTATCGCGGTGACAGTCGGCGCACTGATTGCCGCGCTGTTCTTTGCTCTCACGACTATCCAAGCTACGCTTACACCGCTTCGATCGCTCGCACGACAGGCGGAGGAGATCGGCTTCGGGCATCTCAATCAGCGAATTCAGCTGAACCGGACCGATGAGATCGGGGCGCTGGCACACTCGTTCAATGATATGGCGGAGAAACTTCGTGAGGCACGTCGTATCGAGGAGCAGCGGCTCAAGCGGGCGGAACGTATGTCGGATGCTGCACTAGAAAGTTTGTACGATCCCGTGGTCGTCACAGATGCCGGCGGGAAAGTCGTGCATCTTAATCAGGCTGCGCAGGGACTTTTCGGCAGTGCTGAGCAGGCTGTCGGACTACCGATCGGTCAGGCGGTCAAAGATCGTCGCATCGCAGAGGCGGTGGATCGTGCGATTCGGCAGCAGCGTGTTTCCGCCGCAGAAGACGAAGCTGGGCTGGTGCCGATACAGGTGGGGGAAGCTCAGCGGGTCTATCGGCTTCGCGCTGCCCCGATGCGGGATGAACTGGGCAGTCTGCTCGGGGCTGTAGCGGTGCTCGAAGACATCACGCATCTGCGCGAACTCGACCGACTGAAAACCGAGTTTATCGGCGTTGCCTCTCATGAACTCCGCACTCCGGTCACTTCGCTGATGCTTTCAGTGCAGCTGTTGCAGGAAGGTGCGGTCGGTGAATTGACTCCGGTTCAACAGGAAGTCATCGCTGCACAGCGAGAAGACCTCGAACGTCTCGAACGTATGATGCGCGACCTACTCGATATCACTCGACTGGAAGCGGGTGTCACGCCACCGAGATTCGAGCTGAGTAGAGTGGACGAAATTATCAAAGCCGCGGTCGACACAGTCACCTCGCAAGCTGAAGCAAAGCGAATACGATTGCGTGTCGCTCTGGCAAACGATCTCCCACAGGTGCGCGCTGACAAAAGCCAGATTACGCGGGTGCTCGTCAATCTGCTCAATAATGCGATACGCCACACGCCAGCCGAGGGCACGGTCGCGGTATCTGTTCAAAATGGAGACAGCCGGTTAGCATTCGAGGTGCGAGATACCGGGACGGGTATTCCGGCGGATTATCTGCCTCATATTTTTGAGCGTTTCGTACAGGTTCCAGGCGCAACACGGGGAGGCGCCGGACTGGGTTTGTCTATTGCGAAAACGATTGTCGAGGCGCACGGCGGCAAAATTGAGGCGCAGAGCGAACCAGGGAAGGGAGCTAGCATTTCGTTTACGCTCCCACAAATGGGTTGATCAGAGGTACTCAAGGACTATAAATATAAAGCCCCGAACATTTGTAAGGGCGCCGTTTGCTGCGTCCTGCTCCATCACTGGCGGAAAGTCGAGGTTTACCTGAATGGCACACATCCTTGTCATCGATGACGAAACCAATATACGCACGATGGTACGACTGGCACTACAGCATATCGGGCATACGGTCGAAACAGCCGCGGACGGACTCGAAGGGCTGGAGAAATTCGCTTCCGATGGGAAATACGACCTCGTCCTGCTTGATCAGCGAATGCCGGGGATCGAGGGCCTGGATGTACTGCGACAGATTCGCCATACCGATAGGCAGACCCATGTCATTATGGCGACTGCCTTCGGCACAATCGATCTCGCTGTAGAGGCGATGAAATTGGGCGCGACCGATTTTCTTCGGAAGCCGTTCACGGCAGAGACTCTGCGTGGAGCGGTCCATGTCGCACTCAACGAGCCACTGCCATCCGGGGAATCTCCAGCGTCAAAATCCTCTGGCGTGACCTTCAGCTCGACGACGATCAATGGCTTTCGCATCGAGTTCTTAGTGGGCTCGGGGAAGCGGACGAGTGAAGGCTTTGTACAGCCGTTTACGATGCGCAGTCCGACGGGAAGCATCGGAGCTTGCCATGTAACCCTGCCAGTCTATATCATGGAACTCGTCAAGGCGCATACGGATCGTGAGCATATACCGGGCGGAGACCGTTTCTGGCAGTCGCTCTGCGAAGAGGCGATTGCCAACCACCTGTGGCAAAACGCTGAGTTCCCTGAGGGTGGAGAATTGCGAATCGAAGAGTTGAGCGGCGGCTTGCGACGATTCGTCGATGCAGTGCTCGCTGTATAGGTTCTACCGGGCAACCACAAGGAGGCGGCTGGATGGGATGGAGTGACTGGATTCTGGGAAGGCAGCTCGCATCCAATGAGGAAGAGGGACAGCGAGTCGGTGTGCTGGCAGGCATTCCGACGCTCGGTCTGGATGCCCTTTCCTCCTCCGCTTACGGGCCGGAAGCGGCAATGACGATTCTGCTACCGCTGGGAGCGGCAGGGATCGTCAGCCTGCAGCCCTTATCCTGACTATCCTCATACTACTCATTATTCTCTATTTTTCGTATCGCCAGACGATCGCCGCCTATCCAAACGGAGGCGGTTCCTACACTGTTGCAAAGGAAAATCTGGGTGTTCGTCCTGGACTGCTTGCTGCCGCCGCGCTGCTGCTGGATTACGTGCTCAACGTGGCGGTAGGGATTTCGGCAGGCATCGGCGCGCTGGTTTCGGCACTGCCTGCGCTCCACCCTCACATACTCGCACTCTGTCTTGTAACGCTTGCTGTCGTCGCGTTCATTAACCTCCGTGGCGTACGGGAGGCGGGAGTGGCGTTCGCACTCCCCACTTACCTTTTCGTCGGGACACTTTTCGCGGTTCTGATCATCGGCATCTTGCGAACCCTGACGAGCGGCGGGCATCCCGCTGCTATCACCCTCCCTCCCGCGCTGCCTGCGGCGACCGGAACCGTGACCCTCCGGCTGCTGCTCCGCGCTTTTGCGAGCGGCTGTACCGCAATGACAGGCGTCGAGGCAGTCAGTAACGGTGTGAGCGTGTTTGCCAAACCCTCCGTGAAAAATGCGCAGTATACTCTTACATGGATCGTCGTGATACTCGGTGTGCTGCTAGTATTACAACGACGAATTTGTGATACACTCTCTTGACGCTGTTTTACGGCTCAGGAGGTGCCTTATGGATGCCAATGAGTTTGCTTCTTTATACGACACGTTCTGTGATTTTCACGCCTTCTTTGCGCCCGCTTTTG
>JBBQPY010000069.1:0-24458 GCA_038216735.1 Chthonomonadales bacterium | reverse complement strand
CAGCAGAAGCGGGTGTCGGCCGGGCAGTGTCGCGTTTCTGCGGGTTTGCCAGAACCGCTTGCAACCCCCGGAAATACACGGATGCAGGCGGCGGCTGCCTGAGGAAGCGGGCAAAAGCCCGCCCATATCGCTAAACTACAGAGGATAATCTACGTTAGATAATCATCGATATCCAGAGCGAATTGCCGATACCACGCTGAGCCGTGGTCTCACAGGCTTTCGGATCACGCACCTTTTCCGCCAGAGGCGGCAGGAAGCATCCCATACGGTCGAGCTTCCAGACATATGGTTCCTCGTAGCGGGCATGGGCGAATCCGAAATGAAAATGCCCATCTCCATATAGAGCAGACGTGTTCGGACAGTCCAGAGCCTCAGCGATCACTTACCCGCTGTCACTTGCCTTTCTTTGTTTCCAGCGGCACAAGGATCGTACCGCCCGACGCAACCGTTTTGTTCAGCACACCGATGGCCATCTTCGCCCCATACTTGCCCATCAGGTCGGGATGCTGCTCAATGGTCGCGTAGAGTGTGCCGGATTGCAGCGCGGGCTGCACATCAGGGATGTTGTCATAGCCGACGACTGTAATTTTGCCGGTCTTCCCTGACTCTGCAATCGCTTTCAACGCGCCGACTGCCATTTTGTCGTTCGCGCAGAAGAGACCCACAATGTCAGGATGCGCGGCTAGCATCGACTGAGTTTTCCGGTAAGCCTTCTCTGTATCCCAGTCGGCAATTTCTGTAGCCGCGATCTTCAATTTGCCCTCCACTGCCGTGGTGAAGCCCCGTTTGCGTGCCTCGGCATTTTCGGCGCCGGCCAGTCCGCCGAGTATGCCGACGTTTCCCGTGCCTTTCAGCGCTTCCAGCATTGCTTCCCCCGCCTGTTTACCGCCCGCCTCATTGTCCGCGCCAACGTAGCCATTCAACTGCAAACCCTGCGCCGCAGCCGCTTTCGCATCCACGCGATTGTCCAGGTTAATCACAAGGACGCCCTTCTTCTGCGCGTCGAGGAGCGCAGGAATAATCGCAGACGAGTCGGCAGGGGCAATGCAAATCGCTTTCACGCCCTTGCTAACCTCGTCCTGCACAAGCGCAAACTGCTTCTCTTTGTCCATCTCCTGTGGCGGTGCCTGCACTTCGGGGATCGCGCCCAGCTCTTTTGCGGTCGTCTCGAACGCATCGATCATCGGTTTGAAGAATGGGTTGTTGCGTGTCTTGACAATCAGCACAATTTTGTACGGCTCGCTCGCTTTGTTCACGGCGTCGAGCGCTTGGAGCGTAACGGTTGAATCTGGCGCAGTTTTGCTCTCCGCCGCCGTTCCCTTCGAGGATAATGCGGCGGGAGCGTTCACGTCAGGTTGTTCTTTGCCGCATCCCACGAGAAGCAAGACAGAAAGCAGAGCAAACAAGGATTTCGATTTCAAAAGAATCTCCTTCGATAGGATCAGTGGCTGCCTCGCCGCGCTTGATCGACATAAACGGTAAGCACAATGACACTGCCGAGAATGACCGGCTGCAAGGTGTCTTTGATTCCAACCAGGACAAGTCCTGCTTCAATGATGGTGATCGTGAGCGCTCCGACCAACGCGCCGATAATGGTGCCTTGTCCCCCGCTCAAACTAGTTCCGCCAATGACTACTGCGGCAATCGCGTCCAGTTCGGCACCGAATCCCGCGTTGGTGTCGGCAGTTCCAAATTTTGCCGTCACGAGAGCCGCGCCAATTGCGGCGCATATCCCTGACAGGAGATAAGCGAACATCTTAACCGTATTGACAGGAACGCCGGACAGGTGTGAGGCGGTCTCATTGCTCCCAACGGACAGAATGTAGCGTCCCGATCGCGTTTTCGCGAGCAGGATTGCGCCCGCCACTACCACGACGCTAACGATGATAACCAGGGGTAGTCCTTGGCCAAGGGCCATGAAGCGGGGAGCGGAGGCCGGGATGCTGTTGCCATCGGTCGCATAAAGAGTGAGTCCGCGCGCCGCGCTCAACATTCCCAACGTCATCACGAAGGCCGGAACGCGCCCCTGCGCGATGACCGCACCATTGACCAACCCGCACGATGCGCCAATCAGCAGAGCCAGCAGGATTGCGCCCTCGACCTTGACGCCACCCGCAATTCCCTTCACGACAAGGCTGCCGAATACGAATTCGAGAACAAGAAAGAGTATCAGCAGGACGGCTTTTCGCCCGGACAACGCAAGCCGCTTCGAAACGATTCCGGTGATTCCGACGGCAATCGGCAGTGAGGCGGCGAAGGCAAGCCATGTCGGAAGGGTACCGGCAAGCCCCATCGCCAGCCCAACCCCGCTCAACGCAAGGATCGCGCCCACCGACAAATCAATGCCGCCGGTTAGAATCACGAACGACATTCCTACCGCCAGCACGATGTTCCGCGCTGACTGCTGCGCAATATTTGGCAGATAGGACCGCGTCCAGAACGTACTGCGAAATACCGGGTGCAGCGAGAAGACTGCGCAGACAATCGCCAGCGCCAGGAAGGGACGAAGCGCGCCGCCCAGAGTTCGCTGTGTCGCTACTGCAAACTGCTGTATGCGCGGACCGACTTCGCCTCGTCTCAATCTCCTCATTTTGTCTCCGTGTGAAACGCCTGCAGCTCGGCGCAGGAGGTGAAAGATTGCGCAGGGGAATCGCCGCAAGCCGGTTTGCCGAGGACGCGAACGGCGAAAACGCTCACTGACGGGAAGGTCGCCTCAAAGCTCTGCCTGTTTTGTATTCCAGCGGAATCTGAGGCGCTTGTTTTTGGGTATGAGTCAAGCGTAGCGACGGTTTTCCAGGCACTGCTTTGCTCGGTTTGTACCTGAATTTGCACTTTATGCGCCCCGCCTTCGGTATCGAACCAGCCGCCATCATGGAATATCGGTCCCTGCACAAAAACAACGCGATCTATCGTGATTGCAGATTCCGCGCGAACGGCGAACCAGTCTTCGTCCCGTCTGCGGTTGTCAAATGTAGTGGCGAACGTCGCTGTGTCATCGTCGGAGATGTCTCCAAGAACATTGCCCCGGCGCGAGGCGCGCCAGTCTCTGCCGGATAGGAGGGAGAAATCCGCTTTTTTCGGGGCTGAAAGCGGAATCCAGACTCGGAAGTAACTCTCGCCATCCCCGCCCGCCTGTGCGTAAGGCGTCAGGGTAAGGTTGGCTTTCTTCCCTCCCGCCACTTCGCCCCGCAGGGTGAAAGCCATCTTATCAACGCGGCTATCCTCAGTCTGCGCGACGAGTGAAATGGGTTTCGCCGGATCGATTCCGAGTCCCACCCGTCGCGCGGGAGCATCTGCATTTTTCAGGCTATCGAGTGCGAGGACAAGTGGACCATGCATGACGGCAGCTTGCCCCGCATTTTCATGATCCCCCCTTACCAGACGATCTGGCATCGATAGGTTGAGCTGAACAACATCCTGTTTCTTCCATTTCCGGTTCAAGAGAATGTAGCCGGAAGTTTTCTCGAAAGAGGAGAACGGCTTTCCATTCAGACTGACTGTGTAGCCGGGCGCCCAGGACGGAATGCGGAGCCGTAGGGGGAACTTTTGCCAGTCTTTTTCCGGCAAGATCGTCAGCGATACCGCGCCATGCAGAGGGTACTTCGTGGTCTGCCGCACCGATACCTCGCCGCTTTTCAGGCGCGTACTGAACGTGCCCTGATTGTAGAAGTTTATCACCAAACCGCCGTCCGCGCTGACCATACAGGCGATGACGGGAATGAGCGCCACACCGCGAGGGCCGCTGGAATGACAACAGGTAGTGGAGCGATCATAGGGCTTATGCCCTTCCAGCGGGGTGTAGTAAGCCCAATCATCTCCGGTCGGTTTCTGCGCTGCCAGCAGATGGTTATAGATCGACTTCTCCAATTCCTGGGCGTAGCGGGCATTGCCCGTCAAGCGCAGCAATTGGAGGTTCATCTGTTCCCAGGTCACAGTGACGCAGGTTTCACAGATATGGGCATTCATCTCGTTAGGCAGATGGTAATTGTCCTGAAAGAGTTCGCCGGAGGAGGCGCTGCCGGTGATATAAAGGCGATTCTTGACAATATCGTCCCAGGCGATTTGCATGAGGGCTAAAAGACGCTTCTCGCCAGACGCCCGGTAGAGCTCAAGCAGACCATTGAAGTTGGACATCATTTCGTAGGCTTTGGCGTTTGCGACCGCTCGAACCGACTTCTTGCTTTCCAGCGAGGAGAGAATAGCAGGCCCGCCGGGCGCGTCGTAGTTGGTCACCACATAGCGGGCAAAATCCAGATACCGTTTTTCGTTGGTCGCCCGATACAGCAAAACAACAGGTTCCAGAACGCTATCCGCAGCCATTCCGACATGCTCACCAGCCTTGTTGATATCCCGCTTGCCGGGTTCGGATCCAAAGGTTGCGATAAGCAGGTTTCCGATTTTTTGGCAGGCGTCAAGCGCTTTCTTGCCGAGAGCAGTCGGTTGTCCGCTATTGGCAAGTTTCGTGAACTGGTAATAGGCGAGCAGTCCGATGAGATCATATTTATGAACCCAGACATCCCAGCTTGTCCAGCGCTTGTCTTTGCGATAGGTTCCGAGGTAGCCATCAGGAGACTGCGTTTTGAGGAGTCGGACGACAACGCGGTCCATTTTGGTTTTCAAATGAGGGTCGCGCGAATAGTTCCAGGATAGGGTCGCCGCATGGAGAAATTTGCCGACGTGTTCGCCCTGCCAGTCCTGATGAGGCGCTTCGCGCCGCTCAAATGCATCCAGCATATCGTTTTCATCGACGACGAGCAGCCTGTTTTTTTCGTTGGCGTCCACGCGAGCGCCAAGGAAACCGCCCTGAAGCGTTACTTCTCCGGGTAGAAGTGGGGTAAAAGTATCTTGAACGCTGCCCGTTCCATGCAGCGCTAGTTCCTTTGGATTCTGCTGGACTCCG
Organism: Chthonomonadales bacterium; assembly: GCA_038216735.1. Classification (GTDB taxonomy): domain Bacteria; phylum Armatimonadota; class Chthonomonadetes; order Chthonomonadales; family Chthonomonadaceae; genus JBBQPY01. Next base: position 19,558 of record JBBQPY010000069.1, on the reverse strand, counting down.
GCGCGGCAACACACGCTGCCTGTTCCTGCCAGGGCAAGAAAACATAAAGTGACGATGCGATATCTTTTCATATGGGTTCCTCCAGAGCAGATTGGAAGTTTGGTCTTTCATCGCATACGTATTTACATACCCAATCGCTGCCAGCCATTCGTTGGTATTCTAGCACGAAATCTGTCCCACTGTCTGGATTGGTAGAGTTGATATCAACTCATAACGAATCCGCGAAGGCGGACTTCTTTTGGCAAATAGTGACTAAAGTCCACTATGGGTATTTTCCTCAACTGAGCGAAAACGAGAGTGAAGCATTTTGAAATGAAGGCACTTTCATTCTTGGACTTATACCACGCACTTTGAGCCGTATCAACCCGATTCTGCCAGCGGGGTGAAGAGACGGACGGCGGGTAGGATACTCCTGCGAGACCCCTGCCGATCAGACTTTCGGGGTCTCGGAAAGGAGGCGGCCGCGAACCTCTATGCGGACGGGAACCAGGTACTGGCGGACTATAGCGAGATCCGGAACGAGGCCCAGTCCGGGCGCATCGGGGACGGAGATAAAGCCATTTGCATCCGGCACTATCTTCTCTACAGTGAGGTCGCGGGCGAGCGGCTTTGGCTCAGTGGGATACTCGGCCAGACGGAACCGCTCGACGCCGACATAGGGCTGCAGCGAAGCGCTGAGGGCGAGGTTCGAGGTGAAGGTGTGGTTGACGTAGGTGATCCCTTCGCTCTCAGCGAGCAGGCGGGCTTGATGGGCAGTGGTGATGCCTCCAATGCGTCCCGCATCGATCTGGAGGTAGCGTACGCCTCCCTGTCGCACCAGGTCACGGGCCATGGCGAAGTTGTTGGCGCCTTCGCCAGCGGCGAGTGGGAGCTCAGGATGGAGGTCGGCGAGGGTGCGGTAGGCGTCGAGTGATTCGGAGCGGAACGGCTCTTCGAGCCAGGTGAGATTGAACTCCCCCAGGTGCTCGGCGCGCGCAAGGGCGGGCGCGGGATCGTCGCCCCAGACCACTCCCGCATCGATCAGGAGAATCCCTTCCGGCCCGAGTCCCTCTCGCGCCGCCCGGACATTGGCGACGTCTTCGCCTACCGTGCCTTTTCCAAGAGGGCCCCAGCCGAACTTCGCGGCGCGAAACCCTTCAGTACGGATGGCGCGTGCCTTCGCGAAGGTCTCTTCGGGCGTATCGCCAAGCAGCACGGAGGCGTAGGGCAGCTTGGGGTATGCGACGCGATCGCCAAGGAGCTGGTAAACGGGGACCTCACGCGCTCTGGCGAGAAGATCCCACAGGGCGACGTCAATGCCGGAGAGGGTGTGATCGGTCTGGAGCAGATCGAGTCCGAGCCGGCGGACTTCGGCATTGATGCGACGAATATCCTCGGGCGTATCGAGTGCGGCCCCTTCGATGGCGGTTTTGACAGGCTTGCAGACGCCGTGGGAGGAGGGGCAGCAGTAGGCCGCGATGCAGGGCAGGGGAGCAGCTTCGCACTCGCCCCAGCCTTCCCATCCGCCGGCGCGTACGCGGACGAGGAGCGTGTCCTGGCTGCCATCGACCTCGTCGGTAATTTGGGGCATGGCGAGGTAGAAGAGATCGACGGATTCTATGCGCACGGGCTTCTCTCCCTATCGGCGGGGTCTCCGGCGAAAGCGTCGGCGACGGTGGCGGTCATAAGGCCAGCGATGTGCCGTAAGCGTCGCCAATGCCGAGCAGCTGCCTCATCTCTGGCGTGTGGGCACACGCCTTAAGGGTTTCGGAAGGCTCGTAACCGGACCATGTTTTCATCCAGAAGTGGCCGTAGTTGTAGATGAGGGCACGCCGGGGGAAGGCGGTCTGATTGGCGAGGGCGGCATGGTAGACGCGGCCGTTGAAGAGGTAGGCTGTTCCGGCGGGCCAGGTCATGCACACTTTGCCGGGCATATCGTCCGGCGCATCCACTTTAGGGAGCTGGAAATCGGCGGGGAACCGGTGAGAGCCGGGGATCATTGCGGTTCCGCCTCCACCTTCGGGCACATCGGTGAGCAGGTAGAAGACCTTTACCATGAGAGTGGAGTGCGGGTGGCAGACGCCTCGCATGCCAACATCATGGTGCCAGCCGGCATGACTCTGCTGGTGCAGCGGGGTGATAAAGTAGTCATTATCGATCATGGAGACGTCATCGCCGAGGATCTGGCGCACGATGGGAAAGACGCGGGGATGCACGAGCAGATCCCGCAGCACCGGATCGTATTCGATGGGCGCCTGCACCTGCTGCAGTCCAGCTCCGCGTGACCCTGGCCGAGAAGGGTCGCTCCGCCAGACGGCTTCGGCACGGTCAGCCGCCGCCCGCACCACATCCAGTTCTCCCGCCGAAAGCGCCTCCGGTATAACGAGAAACCCGTTCGCTTCATAGGAGAGCATCTGTATATCCGTCATCGCCGCTACAGGCAAAGTCTTTCCTCCAGAGTGATCCGTCGATCGCGCCGACTCTAAAGATGGGGTAGTGAACAGCAGGCGCAGTTAGAAAGCGACTCCACTGCTGTCTCGTCTACCAATTCGCACATACACACGCCATAATCCTTCCTGCTCTGTCAGCAGAGCCTGGCGATATCCGGGTATAAGATCCTGTCATTGGTGCCAGCCGGGGAAGTAAACAAAACGCGGGTGCTTTTACGATACCCTTGTGACCAAAGCCGGCGGGCAGATCAGGCGCTCCAATGGTAGAATAGATGCTTCGGTGAGGGCGAGTATCCGCAGGGCATCCGCGACGGAAGCGCCGCCCTCGACCATTTGCCAGGTGGCGACCATCCGATCCTGCGTGAAGCTCTTTTTGATTGTCTGGAATCCTTGAGAATGATAGTTCGGTTGCTGGAGTACAACGAACTGTAACAGATATCAGTACAATCCTGTCCGTATCGGCCAACTCACAGCGATTGCACTCTCACATGAGGGGCGTGTTGCCGTTGGAAGTAAGTCGGGTAAAATCATGTTTCTTCCCTCGCTCTCGGATTGCCCCCGGTGACAGCTTCGGGGATTTGGACCAGATTCGCCAAGCCCCCATTCCCAGGGAAATTGCCGTTTATGATACTCAACCACTTAAATCTCAGCGTCACGGATGTCCCTGCCACACGCGCGTTTCTGATGAAATACTTCGGCCTGATTGACGCCGGAGGAAACAACAACATTGGATTCCTCCGTGACGATAAGGGGATGGTTCTCACACTGACCAGCGCAAAAGTCGGAGGCGAAACGGAGGTGCGATACCCTGTGACGTTTCATGTCGGTTTCATTCAGGAGAGTGAAGAACGCGTGAATGAAATCAACGCGCGCCTGAAGGCGGACGGCTACGATGTCGCGCCCCCTTCACGTCAGCATGGTTCCTGGACCTTTTACTTTGCTAGTCCGGGTGGCTTTACGATTGAGGTTCTCGGCTGACCTTAACGCACGATTTTTGCCATTTCGTGAGTCGACTCCTGTTATCTCCCATGGCGTGCGGGGGTGCTGGCGTGAGCACCCGTACCCTGCCTTTCACCGCTTCTGACGCCGAAAAAGTGGCTGGCGTTATCCACGGTTCACCGCTCGATGCGGGGCTTGGGGCTCCTTTCGCTCCCGTGGCCCTGTGTATAACGCGGTTCAGTCGCGGGGGCTGCGTGCTTGTCCTTTATGCCGCAAGTGTGCTAGTTTCGCAATCCATAAACGGCTTCGGTTTCAGAGACATAGAACATAGGCAGGAGTACGGCGATCTGTTCGCCGATGCCGAACTGGTTTTCGTCTACACCCGAGCGCAGGTGATCGCAGACGGCGTCCTTATCGATGTCTCCGAAATGGCGGGGCAGGCGGACCTCCGTTATCCGGTCGCGCTAACCGCTGCGCTCTGGAGCGATATCCACGCGATATCAGCGGAGTATGGGGGCATTGAGGATGTGCCCGGACGCCTGTGGGATGTGCTCTTTATGACGCGCATGGCGGCGCAGCAGAGTACGGAGCGCGACATCTCCGCATTTCTGTACAGCCTTTGTGCTGCATACTGGCGGAAACGAAAAGTACACCGTCAAGCTCGTCTGTGGACCCGGCGACCATCTGGAGCCGGTAATCACCCTGATGCAGCCGGCCGAAGACTAAGCCTTCTGAGTGTCGAATCAGCAAACTGTGCTGCCAAGCAGGCAATCAACCATGGGATACTATCGAGGCGCTTATTCCTTCGGCAGCGTTTCAATATCGTTGCCTCCTCTTTGCTAGCCGGCAGCGACAATAGAATGTGAATCAGAGTAGTAAGATATCTGTCCTTGACATCGTGCCTCTCGGTGGCTATAATAGAATACCGAAACAGTATCAAAAGTCTTTTGGTTCGGCGAAATCAGACCCCCCAATCAATTGAAGGAGGTCGGAGGCATGATGCCGCTGGATTCCCGCAAAGTACGCATACTGCAGGCGATCGTCAACGATTATGTGATGACGACCAAACCGGTCGGCTCCGAACGTCTGATCGAAGTCTATAACCTCGGCGTCAAATCCGCGACCGTCCGCAACGAAATGGCGGAAATGGCGGAGCGCGGCTATCTGCTTCAGCCGCATACCTCGGCAGGCAGGATTCCGACCGACCAGGGTTATCGTTACTATGTCGATGAGCTGATGGATCACGGCGACACGCTCACGCCGGAAGAGGTACAGCGTGCCGCACTGGCTGCGCAGCAGACGCGCAGCGAGATCGAGGAGGTCATCCTCCACACCTGCCGCATACTGTCGCAGCTAACATCTTATCCTTCGCTCGCGACCGACCCCTGCACCGGCACGACCACCCTGCGCCATGTCTATCTAACGGAAGCGAGCCCGCGTCATCTGCTGCTCGTGCTGCTGCTTTCGACAGGACACGTCGAGCATCGCCTCGTCGAAGTGCCGGAAGGCGCACCGATGAGCGCCTCGCTGACGACGCTCTCGAACTTCTTGAACGCGCTCGTCGAAGATCATGACCTGTCCGAGGTCGCCGACAGTCTGCGAATGCAGGAACTTCCATCGGAACTGATTGCGCATGCGCCTGTGCTGCTGCGCGTCTTTACCGCGCTGACACAGGTCGCCAGTATTCTCTCGCAACGGCGCGTGTTCCTCGAAGGCACGAGTCACTTCCTGCGCCAGCCCGAATTTCAGGACGTGCAGCGGCTCGAAAACCTGCTCAACGCCCTCGAAGAGCGCAGTCAGCTTTATCAGGTACTGAGCCAGGCGCTGCGCGGCTGTGACGCCACCATTATTATCGGCGTCGAAAACGCTTACGAACCAATGCAGGAGTGCAGCGTCGTCACCACTTCCTACCGTATCGGGACGCGCACCGCTGGTTACCTGGGAGTCGTCGGACCGACGCGCATGCAGTATGAGCGAGCGACCGCTGCCGTCACCTTGATGGCGGACAGTCTCTCCAATGTCCTGACCAATCTCAGTTTTGCCTGATCAGTAAGGCCGAGTCAGCGGATTGTATCCCAATGACACTTGGCGGAACGCCCGTAGCGACGGACCTTAGTACGCTATGTTTTTGACGCAGTTTTGCCTAGTTTTAACTGAATTGAAGATCGACAGTCGCATTTGTGATGTCGTAGAAAATGCTTGACGATGCTCGAAAGGTCCTGCCGCAAGATGGGCGCGGCGACAGTTAATCCCGCAGTTAACGAAGGAGTTTGTGGAACGATGCCGGATATCAACACCGAAACAATCAATGAAACGATGAATACCACGCACGATACGACTCCAGGTGGCGCGACACATACCCATGACTCGCCTGCCGCGACCGTCGAAATATCGGAGGAGTCGTCTGCCGCTGCACACGCACAGGAAGCGTCGGAGACGCATGACGTGAATGCCAGCAGCATGCAAGATGCGACCGGTTCGAGCGCTTACATCACTGCGCTTCAGGCGGAGCTTTCTGAGGCACAGGCAAACGCAGAGGAGAGCGAAAAACGGTCTATGTACCTGCAGGCGGAGTTCCTGAATTTCAAGCGCCGCAAAGAGGAGCAGGATAAAGATCTACAAAAGTTTTCCAATCGTGAGATCGTGCTCGGTCTGCTGCCGGTCATCGATAACTTCGAGCGCGCTTTGCAGGCTGCCGAGCAGACGAAAAGTTATGAAGGGCTGATTGGAGGCGTCAATGGTACGCTCAAACAGTTCAATGCCTTTCTGCAGAAGGCGGGTGTAACACCGATCGAAGCCGTCGGCAAAGAGTTCGATCCCAACTATCACGAAGCGATCGGGCACACCGACAGCAGCGGGCTTCCGGCGAATACGTTCGCTGAAGAGGTGCAGCGCGGCTATGTTATGAATGATAGCGTACAGCTTCCCAGCCTGGTAAAAGTGTCCGAATAGTATGAGCAACGAACGTATTTTCGGTACCGATGGGATACGCGGAGTCGCTAATGAAGGGCTGACGGCTAAGTTCGCTCTCGAGCTGGGTACCGCCGCTGGCTACTGGACGCGCACCCATCCCCAGAAAATCGAATCCAGGACCGAACTGCAAAGCTCCGGTAAGAACCCGGCGGTAAGCCGTCCGGTCGTCGTGATCGGGCGCGACACGCGGCTTTCAGGCGATATGCTGGAAGCCGCGCTCGCCGCAGGGCTTGCTTCCGCCGGTATCGATGTCGTGAACGTCGGGATCGTGCCGACGCCCGCGGTTGCGCAGATCGCGCTGGCGCTCGGCGCTGCTGCAGGTGTTGTGATATCCGCCTCGCACAACCCGTTCGAGGACAATGGCATCAAGTTTTTTGGTCCGGACGGCCGGAAACTTCCCGACCGTGTGGAAGACGAAATTGAAGCGACTCTGCATCGACTCAACAGTCTTCCCAGACCCACGGGCGGCGCGATCGGCAAAATCGTCTACGATCGCAGCGCAGTCAGCCACTATATTGCAAGCGTCGTCGCCAGCATTTCTGGTGCGTCCGCGTCGAGCTGCGGTGCGGACAGAAATCTCGAAGCCGCAGCAGGTCGCGCTTCGATGCCCGAGAATGACAAGCCGCTTGCCGGGCTGCGTCTGGTAGCAGACTGCGCCAATGGCGCCGCGTATGCACTTGCCCCGCAGATACTCCGCGCACTCGGCGCCGAAGTTTTCCCTCAGCACGATACCCCCGACGGCGTCAATATCAATGTAGATTGTGGTTCCACGCACCCGAAGGCGATGGCGGAATATGTGCGGACACTCGGCAAAGGCGCGATCGGGCTTGCCTTCGATGGGGATGCCGATCGCGTGATGCTGGCGGACGAAAACGGCAGCATTGTCGACGGCGATCGGATGATGGCGATCATCGCGCTGCACCTTCACGCGCAGGGCAGACTGCCGGGCAATGTGGTCGTCGCGACGATCATGAGCAACGTCGGCCTCGAGCAGGCGCTCGTCGCACAGGGCATTCGCCTGCACCGCACGGACGTTGGAGACCGTTATGTTGCGGAGGCGATGGAGACACTCGGCGCAGCGGTTGGCGGAGAGCAGAGCGGGCATATTCTGCTGCCTTTCATTACGCCGACCGGCGACGGACTAGTGACCGCGCTGCAGGTGCTGTCTGTGATGCACGCGACCGGTAAACGACTCTGCGAACTTGCGAGCGTCGTTCAGACCGGTCCGCAATTGCTGAAAAATGTGCGCGTCCGCAGCAAACAGGGCTGGCGCGAAGACCTGGATATACAGCAGGCGATCGCAGACGGTCAGCTGCGACTCGGCAGCGCGGAGTGGCTGTCGGTGCGCCCATCCGGCACAGAGCCGCTGATTCGCGTAATGGCGCAGGGCATGGATACCGAAACCGTCGAGACGGTCGTTCACGATATCTGCGCGGTTGTCGAGCGTAAACTCGGCGCCGCAATGTAACAATGTGTCCACGCTCTTTGTTTTTTGCCCGGTATGTCCTTCCCCCGACCGTCAACCTGCCGAAAGGGCGTTTCCCACCGCCCAAACGGTACTCCTGTCATTCGCGAAAATCCCCCGATCACCACAATGATTAACCGATGATCGATCGACCCTGACAATCGTACAAAAATGTACAGTGAAGGAACTGCACTTGAACATACGCCGCGCCACAATTTCGACTCGCGTTCTATCAAAACGCGTTCTCCTTGTCTGCACTCTGCCCGTACTGCTCGGCACGCTCGCGGGCTGCGGCGGTCTCGGTGCGCTCACCTCGCTGATCCCATCGTCGAAGTCACCTTTCCGCGGCAGTTGGGCGGGCTCCTGGAGTGACACTGCCAGCCTGAAGAATGGGACATTCAGCATGATTATCGGCACGAACGGGGCACTCACTGGCACGGTTGTCAATACGACGACGCAGGAAAATGGTAGCCTCGCGGGCACCGTTGCCGACAACGGCGCGCTGAAGGTAACGCAAACTTACCCGACTTATACCTATATCGGCAACGGCACGATAGAAGTCAACAAAGCGAATCATCTGATTGGCAACATCCAGCAGAAACAGGGTTCCGCAATCGTACAGACGATCTCGATCGACCTGACCAAACAGTTGTAGAGCACTCCGACCAATTCCCTTCTCATGAGAATAGCCTTCATTAGCTACGAATACCCGCCTGATACTGCCGTTGGAGGTATCGCTACATACACGCATCAGGCGGCAGTAATGATGGCGCAGCGTGGTCATGCGGTCGAGGTTTTCGCGGCGAGCCAACTGAGGCAGGGCGTTTTTATTGAGGACGGCGTCACGGTGCATCTGTCACAGCCCGAGAACCGTGACGCCTTCGCCGACCTCGCGGGTAAGCAATTCGCGGCACGTCATGCAGATGCGCCTTTCGATGTGATGGAGGGACCGGACTATCGCGCGGACGCGCGTACTGCTGCTTCGCTCGTTCCAGAGATTCCGCTGATTGTGCGCCTGCACACGCCTCGTTATCTGGTCGAGCGCATCAATATGACGATCGCGCGGGGCTCGATCGGCAGGCGTCGTGCCGTCTGGGAGGCATTAAGCCGGGGAGTTCTACCGCTCTGGGACAGGCGACACCCTGCAAACCGACTTGAACGCAGACACACGCTGGACGCCGACGAAATCATCGCCCCCTCCGCTTCCATCGCCCGCATCATTGCTCGTGATTGGCGCATCGACCCGTCGCGAATCCAGCACCTGCCCAATCCGTATGTGCCCTCATCCGCACTGCTCTCTATTCCGGTACGAACCCGAACGAACACGGTCGCTTTTATCGGGAGACTCGAGAGCCGAAAAGGTGTACTGGACTTTGCGCGGGCGATCCCGCTGATATTGGCGCAGCAGCCGAAGACACGGTTCCGGTTCGTCGGTATGCCGCTGGGCTCGCCGAACACGAGGCAGAAAATGGACGTCTATATTCAAGAGATGCTGTCGGGCAGTCTGCATGCGGTCGAGTTCACCGGGCACGTACCGTTCGACCAGATTCCTGCCGTCCTGTGCGAAACCGACCTCTGCGTTTTCCCGAGCATCTGGGAGAACTTCCCGAACGTCTGTCTCGAGGCGATGTCGGCGGGTCGCGGAATCGTCGGGAGTTCCTCGGGCGGAATGCAGGAGATGCTGGACGGAGGACGAGTCGGCAGGCTCGTACCGCCGCGCAGTCCAGAGAAGATAGTGGCGGCGGTACTCGAACTGCTAACAAACAGGGATGATCGGGAGCGGCTCGGCGAATTGGCACGGGCACGCGTACTATCAGAATACAGCGTCGACCGGATCGGATCGGCCCAGGAAGCGAGTTTCGCACGGGTTGCCGGTACGAAGAGCAGGCGAAGTATGCGATACGACAGCTGAGAGGGCGACAATATCAGCCTCATTTCGTCCGTATTGAATGATGCATGTTAATTCCAGTTTAAAGACGACTTTCCGCCGTCCCGTACTGAATACACGTGAAGAACGGAAAAGGTCGGGAAGTGGGAAACGAGCGGCAGTGGACCGCTGCCGATTTTTGCTGAATATGAGAGAAGCGAGTACGTAATGAAAGTCGATTTTGCGCGCCTGCCTCGGGCGCATTCTACGCTCTTATCCCGCCTGCCCTGCCAACTGACGGGCCTTTCGATAGGTTTGGCGATGGGTTTCGCGCTGCCGCTTTCCGTCGCGGCACAGGCTTTGCCACCGCCCGCTGCCAGCGGCAAAACCACGCCCGCGCAAGCCCCGCCGCCGGAAGCGCAGAAGGCATTCGTACTGTTCAACAAGGCGATGGCGCTCCAAAAAGAGAAGAAATTCCGTGAAGCGATCGCGGCCTACGACGGCTATCTGAAAGCGGCGGACACTGCGAAACTCCCGCCCGGACTGCTGCTGCCCGCCTGCAAAAACAAACTCAGCATCTACCAGTACCTGTTGCAGCGCGACGGCGCGCAGGGCGCAAAATCGCCAGCCTATCTGCAGGACCTGCACGGAACTGAGACGACCCTGCAGCGGATGGCGCTCCTCACGCCGAAGGATGCCGCACCGCTCGTCGAACTCGCGACCCTCTACAGCACCCAGAAACGGTTCGAGGAGGCGAAAATTGCCGCAAACCGCGCTATCGCCCTCAAGCCTGCCGCCGCGCTTGCTGCACCGGCCCATTTTGTGCTCGGCGCGGCTGCTTACGCGAATCACGACCTCGCCACTGCCGAAACGGAGTACGGCGCCGCAGCAAAACTCACGCCGAACAATGGGCAGGCGCAGTTCGACTACGCGCTCGTGCTGGGCGAAGAGAAGAAGTTCAAGCCCGCGCTCGATGCCGCTGTCAAAGCCCGCAAAGCCGCGCCCAATCTGATGCAGGCACGTCTCTATATCGCCACCCTGCGCCAGCAGATGCATGATCAGCCCGGCTCGCTCGCCGCCTATCAGGATATCGTGCGCCTCGATCACACCAACCTCTCCGCACTATTCAACATCGCGCTGCTCTATCAACAGATGGCACACGTCAGCGATGCGATCGCCGCTTACAACGCACTACTGAAGATCGACCCGAACAATCTAAGCGCCAACCTGAACGTTGCGCAGCTCTATTACACGCTCGGCAACTCGACCGCCGCCAAAGAGCATTTCGCACTGGCCACGCGCTCCGCTCCAAAAGACGCCCGAGCGCTTGCCGGACTCGCGCTGAGCGAAACGGACGAAGGCTATCGTGTCGCCGACAGGGCACAGCGCACAAAAGACCTGCAGCAGGCGGAGACGCACTTCAAAGCGGCGATTGCCCTCGATCCGAAAAACATCTCCTATCAGAATCAACTCGGTGTGCTCTACGAACGAGGCAATCGACTGTCGGACGCCCTCGCCATCTACAGAAAACGGCAGATCGCTGACCCGGATAACTACGAGTCGTACTATCGTATTGCGAAGGTCTACAGGATGCAGCGGCAAGCCAGTAATGTCGTCGCGACCTGGAAAGCCTATCAGTCCCGTAAGCCCGCCGATCCGATGTCTTACTCCGAAATCGCGCAGTCCTACGAGGAGGAAGGGAAGTGGCAGGAGGCGATCGACACGCGCGTACAGCTTGCCGCACGTGACCCCAAAGAGGGCGGCTCACGGCTGCTGATGGCGATCGACTGGCAGAAACTCAAGCAGCCCGCAAAAGCTCGCGCGGAATTCGAGCAGGTGCTCGCGCTCGACGTTACCGCGAAGGATGTGCCACAGGCAAAGCGCATGTTTGCCGCTTCGTCCCGGCAGTCCTGGCGTCTTGGCGCGTGGCGCGGGCTGGCACAGGTGGCTGAAGGGGATGGAAAAGTCGACGAGGCAATTGCCTACCTTGCCAATGTCAAAACGGAAGAAGCGCGGCTTGCCAAGCGCGATGAAAAAGCGCCTGATGCCCATATCTACCATGAGATTGCCGACGTCTATGAGCGCGCAAAGAAGCCCGATATGGCTATAAAAGAGCTGACCGCGCTGACTGAAGACGTGCCACAGGATACCAGCGCCTATATCGATCTCGCCCGCCTTGATGAAGCACAGGGTAAGACGGATGCGGCGGTCGCTGCGCTCCGCAAAGGCGTGCCGAACACGAAAGATTCGCTCGATCTCAGCCTGCGGATTGCCGATCTCTACCGGCGTGCCAATCGGATAGAGGACGCGGTGGACGTCTATATCAACCTGCTGCCGAACTATTCGAAGGAGCCGCGACTATTGACGCCGATGGCGCAGGCGCTGGAGCAGTCGGGCAATAATGCGAAGGCGCTGGAAGTCTATAACACGCTGCTGCAGGGCGATCCGAAACTGCGCTGGGCAGAGGACAAAAAAGCGACCGTGCTCGTCCGCCTGAAGCGCTATCCCGAAGCGCGAGCGCTTCGAGAAAAGGCAGTGAATCGTAATCCCGACGATCTGCAGTCATATGCCGACCTGGCACAGACCTACGATGCCGAGGGCAAATCGGCGACCTATCTTGCCTGGCTGCAGCCGCGTGTCGAGAAAAATCTGGCGCATCGTGCACAGCTCAATGCGCTGCTCGCCGCCTATCAGCGCCAGCAGAAAGCGGCAGAGGGGTGGACTTATCTGAAGGCATTGATGGCTAAACATCAGAACGAGCGACCGGCTCAGGAGGCATACGCGGATGTACTCGCCTCTCACAATCTCGGAAACGAGGCGATCGAGGTGCGCAGGCAGATCTCGCAGCGATACCCGAACGACCTTCAGGCACAGTTTTCTCTGATCGACAGCCTCGACGCGGCGTCCCGTAAGGAGGAGGCGAGCAAGCTGTATGAGACGCTGATTGCCCGCCCGGGCAATACTGCCGAGACGTTGATCGGGCTTCGCCGTCAAAATGCACAGCGACTGGAGACGCAGGGCAGCATCCCCGAGGCAATACTGCAGTATCAGGCGATAACGAAGATCGCCCCGAAGGACGTCGATGCGCAGCTGGCACAGGCGCGCCTTCTGCGTGTCGCCGGTCGCGATGCCGAAGCGATCCCGCTCTACGAAAACTTGATGCTGGATCCGACCTTCGCCGCGCCCGTTACGCGTGCCCGAACGCTGGTGCTGATCGCCGACATCTACGAAAAGATCGGGAAGAAATCGGATGCCGCCGCCCGCTACCGGGACGCGCTCAAACTCGATCCGACGAACCTCGATGCGTCTGTTGGCTTGAAGCGTGTCGCTCACTGATACGGCTTTCTCTTCCGTCTGGCTGACAACGTAATTTCCACGTCCTCTGCTTCTCAAAAAACATAGGACGGGGCATTTTCGCCCGTTAAGGGATTTTAGTGTGAATAAATCAGGCTGCAGGGTTGAGGACATCTCCGGGAGCGACAATGATGATTTGTTCGAACCGACGGAAATGTGTGCCATTGAGTGTGAGAATGTGGGTTATGCCGAAGACTTGCATGACTGCGACGAGGCGCGTATCATACACTTGCCGCCCGATAACCTCATGACGCTCCGCGAGTGCGAGCCATGTCGGATAGATATCGGGCACTTCGGGAAGCAAAACAAAGGTCTCGCGTATGATTTGCAGCGTAGCTCGCACCAGAGCGCTGCTCTGTCCTAGCCCGTTCGCTTCGATTGGACGTGTCTCCAGCGCCCAGAACTTGGTGAGGATCTGAGGTGTGATATACAGTGTATGTCCCGCCGCATACAACGTTTCGATGGCGGCAGTACACAGCCGGTGTTGGGGATCTGCGGGAACTGCCCAGCGAAAGACGATGTTGGTGTCGGCGAGATTGTCCGCCATCAGAGCCGGTCCTCGTAAAGTTTTTCCCGGTCGAAGGCATCCGGCGGCAGGGCGAGAATTCCTTTGCCCAGCTCTGCGATAGCTGTCAGAGCATCGTGGAGCTGCTTGTGTGTCGGTCGCGGGGTAAGGCGCTCTGCTTCTCGACGCAAAAATTGGGATCGCTCCAGGGTTACTGGCAAAGCCTGTTCCAGGACTGCATTCATATCAACGCCCTGCGCCCTGGCTGCTTCTACACGTGCCGCAATCTCAGGCTTTAGTTGCAAGACGACATCCATAAGATTCTCCATTGTTTCTCTTTGACTGCTATTGTACTCCTGAAGTACGCGCGGCCACTCTCATCTGCTTCAACGGGCTTTATGCAGAGGACGGGGAAACGCTTTTGTGGGCGATTCCAATCTACGGGATCAATCGCTAGAGGAGCTATCGAGTCACTGCCTGGAGCGGTTATCAGGGCGTTCATTGGGGCGCAGCAGTTCGTCCGCAGCGGAATGCATCTCCGTGGAAGCGCGCAGCAGTTCTTCGGGCTGCAGACCGGGAATGCCGGAGGGACGCAGCAGGATCGCAGAAGACCGCTCCATTTTGTGCCGCAGTTGAAGGATCGGCAGAACACGTTTTGCTTCCATGCGAACGGCAGGTACTGTACTGCGTGAAGCGAGCCGTTCGACCGCCGCAACGGACGCACCGGTTCCGATAAACTCCAGGGAACGCAGGATGGCGAGATCGAGTTCGGCGCCATGCAGACCCAGCGCGCCGGTCAACTGCTGTCGTTTACGGTCCGGCAGCAGATCGACATCTTTTGCATCCAGCAGTGGCAGTAGTGTCGTCAGGGTTTTGCGAGCGGTGCGGGCAACGTGCCCGCGCGGTCCGAATGCGGCATCGATCACGACATAGAGCGCGTGTTTGTCTTCGATCTGCGTAAGGGCACGGAGTGCAGAATCGGTCAGTTGGTCGCGTTCGCGAGCGGCGGAGAAGTTCATTGCTGGCAGATAGACTGCGCAGACGAGCAGCATATAGAGGAATAGCAGGGGTATGAAGCCCTCCGTGACTACACGCACCAGCATAATCAGACAGTGAACCAGAAACGAGGTGTCGCCGTCGATCGGCGTCGTCATGAGCAGCCCGAACCAGGAGACGAGCATCGCAACGCCGACGACGTAGAGCGGCCCGGTGAAGGGTTGGCGCGCCCATCGCGACGGGTCGCGGGGAAGCTGCTCGGCGATGACCTGTGCCAGTTCGGGCGTCGCTGACTTCGCTTTCAGCGACCCGAGTGTATCGATCACCGCCTGCATACCTGTAGGCGACCAGTCTTCCGACTGCCGCAGGGCTTTGCGAAGAGCAGGAATCGCCTCATCGCCGAACGCCGCGATTTCGAACGAAGCGGTTTCGCGCACATGTGGATCGTCATCGGAGAGCGCACTAACCAGTGCGGGCAATGCCTCTTTGCGCCCGATGTAAGCAAGGGCGCGTATCCCGGCGATGCGTGCCCACCGCCATTTTTTGCCCTGCCGCTGCCACGCTTCATCCTCGTCGGACGGGCGCTGCACAAGATCGCTCAGCACGGCAACTGCATCGACACGGCGTGCAATGCCGATCTCTTCTGCCAGACGCTGGCATTTCTGCGCGTCATGACGTCGAAGCGCCCGGCGCAAAGCGTCGACCGGCGTTTCCGCTTCAGGCAAAATCGGGACGATGTGGTTCAGCGCGGGTGTATGCGCAGCGATCGGCTGTTCGGCATCCAACAGATCAGTTTCCTTACCGGGGCGTTTCTAGAAATTCTGACTTACAATATCTATGACTTACGATACTTAGCACGGAGATAAATCCCTGGAATGTAATTGTGAAGTCCGCATTCGTAGACACGGGACTGAAATCCTGAGCTGGAAATACTCCTGGACATGGGGCTTAAGCCCCGGTCTGGAAATGCGAAGTCCGCCTGCGCGGACTGAGAGCCCTCACTCCAACTCCTCCCCCTATCATTCATACCTCATTAGGGAGAGGGAGAAAAAAGGGTTTTGCAGCATTTGCCCTTCTCCCTGGCGAAGTATGAGCGGTAGGGAGAAGCGTTGGGATGAGGGCTAAGTTCAACATAGCCCCGGCATTCACCCTATACTTTCAGTTGCCGCCACTCGGACGCAGCAGTTCGTCTGGATAATTATCGGCTGCCGCCATTCCCGGACGCAGCAATTGTTCACCACCGACTTCGGGTTTGCCTGAGGCGCGTAACAGAAAGGTCGGCTGCATTTCGCACTGCTGCCGCCAGAGAAGGCACGGCAGCAGACGCTCTGCTTCAGAGCGAATTTCCATGGTCGCGCCACGTTTCACGAGTCTCTGGACGGGTGCAACCGCGCGCCCTGTTCCCACCCATTCCAGCGAGCGTACGATGGCAAGCGTCAACTCCTGAGATAGCAGCGCATTGCCTAGCGCAGCATAGAGCAGTTGCAGCGACCCGTGTGGCAGCATCCCGTACGCATCAGCAGCCACTAACGGCAGCAGTGCCATGAGCGTTTTGCGCGCCTCGCCCTGCCGCTGTCGGTTGGAACCGAGTGCGGCATCGATCACGCAGGGCAACGCGCGAGGGTCATTGATTTTCGTGAGCGCGCGGGCAGCAGAGGCGAAAAGCTCCGCGCGTTGTGTCGATTCCTGAATGAAGCCGAGCGGCATGAGCACGAATATAAAAGTCATAATAGAAAAAGATGCAGATAAGAGAAAGTAACCGAGCAGAATTGCCGGAAGCATCTGGAAAATTGGAGAATGGGTACCTGACGCGCTCAACATAGCGCTCTCCATCAGACCGCCGAGAGCCATTCCAATTGCCACCGAGCGTTTCAGCAGCGTCGCCGCGCTCCAGCGTGTAGGCTCCTGTGGAAGGTGCCTGAGCAGCACGCGCGCGACCGTCGGTCCCGACTCCAAATTTTTAAGTGTGCCTAGCGTGTCGATTACGCCGCGCATACCTATTAGCGACCAGTCTTTGTTTGCAGACAGCCGATTGCGGAGACAGAGCGCCGCCTCTTCACCGTGCAGTATCAGTCTGGTATGTGCAGCAGTTCTTACCTCATTGACTGGATCGAACAACGCTTCGACGAGTGCAGCAACTGCATCCAGACTCTGGGAGGCGGTTCGGGGAGGGGCGTCGGGAATACACGCGAGCGCTTCGACCGCAGTTGTACGTACCTCCGTCCACTCCACGCTCCTTTTTCGCCAGTAACTGCGAATGCCTCGCGTCGGCGCGAACAGTTTCGCGAGAGAAGGAGCCGAGTCCGCCTGACGCAGATGCCCGGCGTCACGTGCCAGGCGCAGACATGTCACTATATCGCCAGTCTTCAGTGCTTTATCCCATCCACCCGTCGGAAAACCGGCGTGTGCCGAATCGGGGATGGCAGTCTGCGGCACGTCTTTTTCTGAATGTCTGGTGGCGTCTGAGCTCATGGCAGCAAGGTTCGTTCCCGCAGTCGCAGACTCCTGCATGACTGCATACGCGCACGCTGCAGTCGCCTTTTTCTCTTCCTCTGGCGTTCCTGTGGGACTATTCGTTTCGATTTTCAGAGACCTTGAACGCGAAGACCGAGCCGGTCATGATTTCTCCAACATCTGCCGGGTGACTTTATGTCGGTAAGCGAACATTTTGTCGAGGTCACGATGAACAAACAGCGCGTCGGCGATCCTGCCGAGAAAACCGAGCGGTACACTATAGGTTACAGTGTCCACAAGTCGCGTGCGAGTATCAGAAAGTGCAATGAAACGATGCTCGTGCTTCCAGGCAGCAAACGGACCTTTCGCCTGAACGTCCTCGAAGCCATCTGGCGGCGAGTAAACTGTGATCTGCGAGTGCATCTCGATCGGTATAATGCCGAACTGTCGCACTTTGATATGGTAGACCACGCCGGCACGCATTGGTTCAGCCGCGCCGACTAATTTTGCGTGCTTATCGGGGGGCGTCAGGATAAAAAGCGACTCGACGTTATTGTGAAACTCCCATACCCGCTGGAGCGGAGCCTCTATTTCGCACGTGTACGTAAGTATCGGCATAATAAAAGTACGCAGCAGACGCCCTTTTCCTCGTCATCCGGACTTCTGATTATCCCGATGATTTTTCAACCTATTTGTTTCGACTAGAAGTCGGATTCCAGTTCGAAACAGTCTGGGCTTCTCTTATTGATGTTCGATTCTACCAGATTAAGCCGTCTGCTGCAGTCGCATGTTTCCGCTAAACTGAAGAACTTCATTTAGCGCCAGCCTGCATCGCTTCGACGAAACTACGCACGGCAGCGCGGCGGGCGCCCGCTTTCTTGACGAGCAGACCCGTCGGGCGACGGAAAGCATCGCCTGCTGCCAGCGGTACGACTGCCAGGGTGCCTGCGCGCGCCTCCTGCCGAACCGTGTCTTGCGGCACGAGCGCGACACCGCTGCCGATCTCGACCAGGTTTTTCAGCGTTTCGATATTGTCGAACGCCGTCACGATCCGTACCGTCACACCAGCTTCTCGCAGCTGGGTGTCGATCAACATACGGGTCGGTATCTGGGCGTCGAATGCAATGAATGGTAATCCCTCCAGTTCTTTCAGTGCGATCTCCGTCGAATTCGAAAGCGGATTTTCAGGAGCGCAGATGAAAACCATTGCTTCCTCACTGAAAGGCAGCACTTCGATGCCGGTTCGCGGAGTTGGGCAGGCAACGATCCCGATGTCGACCGCTCCTGACAGCACATCCTGATAGACTTTCGATGTCTGACTGTATTCCAGATGAATATTCACTTTTGGGTGCGTCGCCAGAAATGGTTTCAATCTGCCAGGAAGCGCGTGCAGCCCCACAGAATAGACCGTCGCGACCTGAACGATACCCGCCACCTCATCGGAAAGCCCGCGCAGAAGCGTATCGAGTTCCGCTGTCGCGCTCAAAAGTGGTTTTGCGCCCTCGTAAAGAACGCGCCCGGCTACCGTCGGCGAGACGCGTCCTTTCCCCTTGCCGCGATCGATGAAAAGCTGTCCATACTCCAGTTCGATCGAGCGAAGCCGCTGACTTACTGCCGACTGTGAAACGAAGTTGCGTTCTGCTGCTCGTGAAAACGACCCAGTTTCAACCAGGTCGCAAAAAATTCTGAGTCCCGTTAGTTCCATGTTCTGGAGTATTTCCTTTTGTAATCCGTTTTCGCGGGAATTCTATTCACTTTAAAAATGCTTTTCGTCGTAAAACTGTCTGTTAATTGCTGCTGCTAAGCAGGCAAATCGTAGCAAAGTATCACTGACAACTGATTACATGACGAATTTGTAATGGCATTAGTTCCACTTCTAATTGGCACTGGAAGATTTCATCTTGATTTATGTGTGGTGCGCATATGATTACTTACCGAATAGAAGTAGAATAAGGTAAGGCTACTTGCCGCAGGGCGCTTTCGCCGCTGTTTGGTTTTGCAGGTTTCGGTGCGGGTATGATAACTCGGTGCGACGTCTAGAGTAGGAACAATCATCTGCCGGGAGAAAAGCGTGAACGCAGCATCCGGCAGGCGAGTGCTCATAATCGGCGGAGGTATCGGCGGGCTTGCTGCCGCTGCTGCGCTGCAGCGGGCGGGCATCGAATATGCTGTTTATGAACGCGCCGATGCACTGCGGGAAGTCGGTTCTGGACTGGTGCTATGGCCCAACGCTTTTCGCGCACTCGATTATCTCGGACTTTCCGAAGCGATCCGAGCCGCGGGCGAATCGTTCACTGAGACCGCGATCCGAACCTGGCGCGGCGACTATCTCGTCGGACCTTTCTCTTTCGGCGGCGCACAGGCGTTGATCCATCGAGCCGCACTGCTCGATATTCTGCTGTCGGCCGTCGACAGCAGCTGCATTCATCTCAACTGCTGCTGTGTCGGGTATCGACAGGACGCGCAGAGCGCGACAGCGCTATTTGTCGACGGGCAGGAGGTGACGGGCGCGGCGATCTTATGTGCCGACGGCATTCACTCTGTCCTGCGAACCCAGATGGCGCACGACAGTCCGA
>JBBQPY010000068.1:0-24899 GCA_038216735.1 Chthonomonadales bacterium | reverse complement strand
AAGAAGCAAACTCATTGGCATCCATAAGGCACCTCCTGAGCCGTAAAACAGCGTCAAGAGAGTGTATCACAAATTCGTCGTTGTAATACTAGATGCGCCTGACGATAAGCAGCAGGAATAATTGTCTCTGCGAGCAATTGGCCGATGGTTTCCAACCGTGTCCATCCGAACATCTGCTCCGCCTGAGCATTCCAGCCCAGAATCCGGTCGTCCGCGCCGATTTCAATCACCGCGTCCAGTGCCATCTCCACTATCAGACGCGTTCGCGCCTGGCTCTGTTGAAGCGCCTGTTCCCTCCGACGACTGACCGTCACATCACGAAAAACCAGTACCACTCCCAGTAGATTGCCTGTCTCATCACGGATCGGAGCGCCACTATCCTCAACTGGGTATTCGGTGCCGTCACGCGACAGCACGACAGTATAGTTTGCCAGCCCGGCAGCCGCACCTTTCTGCAGCACACGATCGATAGGGCTTGACACGGCTTCACGGCTGATTTCATCGATCGTGCGAAATACATCGGACGCGGCCCTGCCTGCGGCCTCCGCGAAGGTCCAGCCGGTCAGTTTTTCCGCAACGGTATTCATCAGTGTGATATTTCCGGTCGCATTCGTGGCAATGACGGCGTCGCCAATGCTGTGCAGCGTGGTGCGAAACAACTCCTTACTCTCACGAAGCGCCGCTTCGACATGACGATGCTCAGTCAGATCCACTCCATGCGCAAAGATACCGGAGATGGAGCCATCCGCTTCGATGAGAGGTTGGTACACGAAATCGAGATATCGCTCACGTATAGGGGCATCCTCCGCGTCCTGGAAAAGAATCCGCATCTGCTTGCCGACAAAAGGGCGTCCCGTCCGATATACGTCTTCCAAAATGTCAAAAAAGCTCTGCCCCGCCAGTTCCGGAAAAGCTTCGCGCACGGGAAGGCCGATCAGCTTCCGGTGCCCCACCAGTTGATAGTAGGGCGGGTTTGCCATTTCAAAGATTAGCTGGGGTCCACGCAAGACGGCAATGAAAGCAGGCGCTTGAACAAACAGACTATTCAGACGCTCCCGCTCGACCCGAAGGGTCTCGAGAAGCACCTCTTTTTCGGCCATTTCCTGATGCCGGTCACTCATGTCGCGGGTGGAGCCCGCTACCGCTTCGACCTTACCGTCTCTGCCGAAGACGGGCACGAGAATGTAGTCATAAAAGCCGATCTTACCGGAAGCGGAAGTATACTCTGCTTCGGTATGTACCGGTTCTTTGGTGGCAATCACGGTCGCGATCTGCGAATGAATGCGCGCTGCGAGTTCGGCTGGATACCCCAGCTCGAAGAATGTTTTGCCGAGTACATCCTTTAGCTCTCGCTGCCAGAAATGAAGGCGGGCGCGATTGGCATACGTAATACGTCCCTGCAGATCGCAGATGAACACGTAGTCGGCGATCCAGGAAAGCGCCGTGTCAAAGAGGCGCACATGCTGCTCCAGCTCAGTGGGAGTAGGACCCTGGGTTAGCGCACGTGCGTTATCCCTTTGCTCTGGGGTGGTAAAAACCTCTTGTTCAGGCGCCCTCTCTGTCAGCAGCCCTCGCAGATATTGGTTTTCTATCCGCAGGCGCTCTAGTTCTGAATCATCGCTTGTGGCTCTCATAATAAAATCATCGTCAGTCATCTGAATCAGGAGGATAGTGGTTGAAACAGAGTTGCCTCAGCTGGAACAAACAGAGTATTGCTTCTCGAAGCGCAAAATACCTGCAAGCAAGAATGTGGCAGCTAATTATGCCACGTTATAAAGGGGTTGAGAACCGGAAAACACTTCGAATTGATATGGACTCGCAAATTGAAACCGACTGCAGAAGCCGTTGTCTGACAAGACAGTATCGTAATTATTCACCCTGCCTGCAGTTTCGCATTCACAGACAGAATATCTGTATTTACTCCCCCTCCCGAAGCTTTGGGAGGGGGAGTGAATGCAAAATATCTGGAGGGGGAATAGTTTCGATATAAACTTATTGCTTTCTAATATGATTTGTGACAATTGTTAACAAATTCTTAGTTGACGCAACCGCTCGTCTGTTGTATTCTTATTTCGAAGGAAGATGAAAGACAAACGCGCGCAGATAATACTCGAGTTGGGGATTTGCAGGGCAGGAATGAAGATGCGCGTCGTGCTGTTGCGCTTATGGGGAAAATTCAACTAGAAATAAAGGAACGTCTCTGTTTCACGTAGTACGTGTTGCTGACCCATTGTGTGGTGTGTCTGTTTCAGAAGAACACAAGACGAAATTGACGGCAGTGCAGGAACAGCGTCGAAAACGTTATACGGAGACGTGGCATGCCATCTGGCATCGTCGAAGCCGTCGCGACCCCAGTTGGACCGCGAGGACGCCCGCGACAGGAGAAGGAGTCAATCGATGGATAATTTCGCACTATTAGCTTTTTCGGCATACGTGCATAATCTTGCTGACTGCATCCTAATCGCTCTGAAGGATGGGGAAACAGATGCGGCCTTAGAGATTGCAGATGAGCTCTGCAACGACGCAGCCTGTATCATCGCCCGGCTGCAACTGCAAACCGAGCTCGCTGACCCGGAACGCTATAACCTTTCCTCTCTATCGGTCGATACTACCGCTCGATCCATTTCCGAATTGCGATATTATGAGGACGCAGAGTGACGAACGAATAGCCCGGATCGACCATACCCCTATCAAGTGGACCAACCACCGATGCGCCGTCTCAGGCAGCCAGGAAGCGCTTCCCGGCTTCTTCCCAACGATGGCAAACCGTTCACCATTCACGCAATCCACCAAACATGACGGACATTTACCTCTGAACTGATCTGTATCGGTAGGCTGAGCCCAGAAAATGTCAGAATGGATAGCGTCTGCCCCTCGAGTCCATTTGAGAAATACCGTGACCTCTACAATGGCGCGTCCTTTTTATCCAGTAATGCATTGCGCTCTTACTCGCATGGATTCAGGGAAGCCATCGAATAACCCCCTCTTTTCTCGCTGTCGCCCGGCGCGAAGCCGCACTCTGAATCTCTGATCAGCTTGTCCATATCGCTCAATATTTTGCCCTTTCCGCTCTCGCCACATATATCGAGGATTGCGTTAAGGGTTCATTCCGACATCAACGCTATGAACCTCGGTGAGCGCATCCACTACTGACCGAACTGCAGTCTATCGATTGATCGTGACACCAACGCTGCCATCAATATCCTCCAAATTATCCCCATCTAGATATGTGGCAACGTAACTCGCTGTTCGATAGGCATAAAACGCCGCCGGAGTGCTTCATTTTGAGTTGTCACCTGGAATCGGCTATACTTGGCTGAAACTCGATGACCATTCTGCAGTTCCCCTTGCGATTGGAAGCCTATGCATGCCGTTCTGAATCCCTTCTTTTATCTGCGCCGCAACCTCAGCAAAACAGCGCCGCTGATGCTCGTGATCGCGATGTCAGTCGTGATGGTCGCGAGTGTCGTTACCGTGGTGCGTTCGATCGACCTGACGGTCTACACGATCTACGGCTACAATCGCTACCTGACCGGTCTGACGCCGCGCAACATGCTTGCCGTCGATGATAAAGTCGTCACAAAAGTCAGAGCGATACCGCAGCTAGGAAATCTGGAAGGCGTACACTCGTATCAGGTGCCGATGAAAACGATCTTCGGCAGGCTGACTTTCCCGGTATTCGGGCTGACAGAAGAAGGCAGGAAACTGCTGATGGATCGGTGTGACGTGCGGCTTTCGGCGGGGCGAATGCCAACAGAGGGTGAGCCGGAGGCAGTTCTGAGCGAGGAGGTCGCAAGAAACATCGGAGCGAAGATTGGCGACCTGATTATGAAGCCTGATTCGGAAGACGCGTATGCGCCTCTGCCGATCAAACTTGTAGGCTTACTCCGTGGCAAGGTCTGGATGGGAATGATGTCCAAAGCGCTCGTCGATTTCAACTCGCCCTTCACCTGGCAGGGTTATCTGGCGTTTGCAAAGACACCCGGTCAGCAGCGCCAACTCGATGATGCGATGGACAAACTCGTGGATAAAAGCAAGGCGCGCGTCTGGAAGTTCGCCTATCTGATCAAAGAGACGCGCTCCTCGCTCTCCAACCTCTATTTGATCCTGACTCTCATCATAACGATCGTGGTCTCGACGATCTCGTTCGTTTGCGGCCTGCTGACCAATATCTATTTCACGCAGCGTCTGCCCGAAGTTGCGACACTTTCGGCGATCGGCTACACGCGGGAGCGCCTGCTCTGGCGTGCCGCAAAAGAGACGATCCTGTACTGTGTCCTGGGCTGGGCGCTCGGCTGCCTGCTGACGATGACTCTGCTCGGCGGAGTGCGGGCGCTCCTGCTGGAACCACGCGGACTGCTGCTGAACGCTTTTGATATCAACGCCTATATTTTCACGCTGCCACTGCCGATCACGATCATCCTCTTTGCGACCGCGACGATCGGTATCCGCCTCTCACGTCTCGACCCTGTGAGCATCATCGAGCGCAGAGGCTGAGCAGCCTGCTCTATCTCACAGAACTAAAGTCCCGGCTGGAAATCCTCGATACGCAGGACTGAAGTCCTGGTCTGGAGATGCGAAGTCCGCCTTCGCGGACTGAGAACGGACTCGGAACGGTTTTCCCTCCTGTTGAGTGAGGGTACCATAGGGAATCTGCAACCGTAATCCTATCTCAACTGTCAAAATCATATACTGGCAGAAAACAATCCAGGATGCAGGGAGAGACGCGAATCATGACAAGCGAAAGTTCGGTGAGCGAGGCGATGCGCGAGCAGATTCGGCACAAGGTGAATGATCTCGCACAACAGGAGGCGATTACGATTTTGTTCGCGGTCGAGTCGGGAAGTCGCGCATGGGGATTCGCTTCGCCGGACAGCGATTACGATGTCCGCTTTGTCTACAAACGCGGGATTCGAGAGTATGTGCAGGTGGGTGAACGACGGGATGTGATCGAACTGCCTCTTATCGACGATCTCGATATCAATGGTTGGGATATCGTCAAAGCGCTGACACTCTTTCGCAAATCGAACCCCCCGTTGCTGGAATGGCTCCATTCGCCGATTGTCTACCAGCAGAACGGTAACTTTGCGAACGAACTGCGCGCGTTGGCGGCAACGCACTATTCTGTCCGGCGGATGGTCTACCACTATCTTAACATGGCGAAGCGAAACTATCAGTCAGGCATCGCGGATCGGGTGGAAGTTTCGCTCAAAAAGTATCTCTATGTGATGCGCCCTCTCGCCTGCATCCGATGGCTCGAACAGCAGTCCACGCCGCCTCCGACCGCCCTTCCGAATATCTTGCATGGCATCGAGTGGTCACACGAAGTACGTCACAATCTCGACGAACTGTTGGTTCTCAAAAGTCGGGCTGGTGAAGTCGGAACTGGCGCGCATAACACCGTACTGGATGCGTTCATCGAGGCGGAATTGGAACGTATCGGTGAGGCGGTCGTCACTCTGCCGGATGCTGGAATGGCGTTGGCACCGCTGGACGAACTGCTCTGGAACGAGCTGGGAATTTGAGGCGGTAATTTTTGCCTCCACCCGAAGTCCCTCCCTTTCTGCATTCGTTCTTCACTATTCGTTCTTCATTAAGCGGAGGGAACGAAGAAACTTTGCCTATGTCTTTTGCCGTCCGGATGACGTTTGCCTTTTGAATAAGAATACTTTCTGCAAAATGCTCGACTGAGTGATGTGGATTTGATATCACCGACGAGTACAAGTCCTTCCTATTCGAAATCCAGGACATACCTACGTTGAGGAGATATTGTTTCTGTATAGTTCGTAAGCCGAATCGTCAGGGCATTTCGCTGGAGGTGAACGTGAAGGAGTATAGACCGAAGTTCGGCGAGGCAGTCGCCATCGTAATGATATGGCTGCCGAATTTTGCGTTTCGCGTCAGGCTGTACATGCGCGCCGCATCTACCACGAAATAGCTTTTGCCGAGCGTGTCGTACTCAATATCGTCGCCCTTGTCAGCTTTCGTAACAGGTTTGCTGTCCTGGGTCACATACACACGAAAAGGCTTGCCGCTGCCACCTTCCGGCTTGATCACAGCGTTGCATTCGAGGGCATGGTAGCGCAGAAGTACGCGATCGTTCGGCGCAGCTGTCGTGCGGCCATGGCGCAGGCTCTCCTCTTCCGTCTTCCAGACGCCCTGAAGATAGATGAGACCATCGTCGAGGGCGCTGCCAGGGTTGCTGTATGTCGCCGACCGCCCGACGGTGAAATCGGAGATATTGCCGTGCTGCCCGCTCTCGCTGCCTCGGCGACCGGCATACAGTTCGCGCGTCGTGGGATAGACCATCACGCCTGGTTTATCGGTTGCGCGCACCGGCTCCAATGCCTTCGGGAACGTCAAGTTCGGATGGATTTCTTTGAGCAGTTTCTGAATGCGGGTTTCACTCTCCTCGTATCCGCCTTCGCCCGCATGGTCGGCGACGATTATGCTCTTTCCATCGATGAAATATTTACGGGGCCAGAACGAGTTCGCAAAGGCAGTCCAGTTGGCATAATCGCTGTCGACCAGGACTGGCCAGTCGATTCCGAACTTCTTGACGGCGCGCGCAACATTGGCGCGGTCCCTGGCGAACTTGAACTCCGGCGTATGAATGCCGATGATCACCAGCCCATCTTTGGCATAACGCTGGTTCCACTTCTTGAGATACGGCAGGGTGCGTATACAGTTGACGCACGTGTACTCCCAGAAGTCGATCAGATAGACTTTGCCCTTCTCGATTTTGAGAGGTTTACCGTTCGTGTTGAGCCAATCGTTGGCAGCGCCAACCAGCAGCGGGGCGGGCTGCGGCCATTCTTCCGACTGAACTCGTGTCGGGGCGTCCTGCGCGCCCGCCCGTCCGACAACGTCCCCCATGAACAAACACCCTGCCACGACAATGGCAAGCACAGATAATTTCATCAGCGACCGTTCGATCATCTTCACGCTCCTGCGAAGCACGCTGTGTTACAATACGGATGAGCCGCTTCGTCCTGTTCCTCTGGATTGTTCGCGGTTTCAGCGGATTAGACGTGTGGAGGCGGGGTAGCAAATTGGCAGAGGAAGTCCGCGGAGGCGCAGTCCCGCAGATTTGTTGGAGCAGCAAAGGCATCAGTTGCCCGGAAGTCGGCTGACAACCCAGGCGCCAGCGACGATGCCGAGCTTACGCGGCGTGCTGACTCGGGCGCGGCGCGTGTGGACATCATAGTTGTTGCGCTCGATGCTGTCGAGAATGCCACGATAGATCTTCAGCATAATCGAAAGCGTCGGGCGCCCCGGCTTGTGCACGAGCGGGAAGAGCGCATGTGCCTGTCGATAGTACTCTCTGGCACGCTCCGCCTCGAACTGCATCAAGGCGCGGAAACTGTCGTTCATCACGCCGTTTTTCAAGTCTGCTTCCGTCACTCCGAAGCGCAGCATATCCTCGGCGGGCAGATAGATACGGTCTCGCTCGGCATCTTCCTTCACATCGCGTAAAATATTAGTCAACTGGAACGCCAGCCCGCACGCCTCCGAATACTCCAACGCCTTACCGTCCGATTCGTCGAAGCCCCAGACATGAATACACACGAAGCCGACGACGCTCGCCACACGGTAACAGTATTGATGCAGCTCTTCCCAGGTCTCGTAACGGTTCTTGACCAAGTCCATTTCGGTGCCGTCGATCAAGTCATGAAAATAGCGTGCCGGTATTTTGTATTTCTTCACGACATCGTGGAAAGCGGGCAGAATCAGGCTGTCTCCATACTCTCCCTCGAATGCTGCCTCGAGTGCCGCTCGCCAGACGCGCATTTCGTCAGATTTGCTGCGATCCGCTGCCGCCTCATCGGATACATCGTCGCTGTAGCGCATGAACGCATAGATCGCGCACATCGCCGCCTTACGGTCCGGAGGCAGCGTGACAAAAGAGTAGTAGAAATTCTTCGCCTGCGTTTTGGCGACGTGTTCGCAGTAGCGGTAGGACTCTGCGAGTCGTTCTGTACTGTCCATAATATGATCCGGCGGCATTGTCGGCAGCATTGTTTTCATAGTGTTGAGTATACCACCGTCGCGTACGCCACAGTCGTCGAAACGAAGGTACAAACCGAATTACTCCTCACGAACACAAATCTGCTCGCACCTGGCAGGAGCTATTCAGTGTGGGAACTGGGCATCCATTCCCTGCCGCAGCGCAACTCGTGTGAGCTTTCCAAAAGGTACTGGCGCGACGCGATAGGAGAAGTACTGATCCAGAAACGTGAGACGGAATACTCGCTTTCCGGAAGCGGTGAGTTCGGTCACGAAGGGATTCTGACCCCAGGATATCACCCAATCTCCGCCAGGAAGTTTGCGCGCATTGCCGCAGCAGAGCGAACCCGAAGCATCCAGATCGGTGTCCTGCTCGACGAATGTAGCGGTGCGTGCCACAGGATCGATAGTGTAACGCACCGCGCGGGGCGCGCGAACCAGCGCGCTCCCGTTGTCATGAAGCGTGAGCGTCCCGTCCGGCAGAACACGTGCATCATGCTGACCGCCAAAATTCCCATAGGTATCTCCAACGAACTTCAGGCTCTCCGCGCGAGGAGAACCGCCGAGTTTCCATTGAACATTGCCGCTCGCCTTGTCGATCTGGAGTACCGCATTCAGATGCCGAAACGAGACGATATAGCTTGCGCCATTGGGCTCGACCGAGTTCATATGATAGGGATCGGCGGGAGATGCCGTCACCAGAAATTGCGGCCACCAGTGTGGATCGGTCTCCGACACGGGAATATGGTCCATCGCCGACCAGCGCCAGACAAGCGTACCACTGGGCGCTACCTCTTCAATTACGTTGTCGAGGACTGTGGCGGTCGGGGAACCACCATAGGGACTGAGGTCAACAGGACTCCGCTTCACATTGCCGATATAATGATAGTTGCCGTTCGACAGCAGGAGCAATTCATGTGTATCGAAGGCTTCACCACCCGAGCCAGCAGGCGCGAATGTTCGGACGAGCGCTCCATCCAGTCTGCGTTCAGAACCTGTCGGCACACTTGTCCAAGCCATATTTCCATCCGGTAAAAGTTTTGCGTCGATTGGTGGAGTAGGGTTTTTGTACCACCAGATTGGGACGCCGTAACTGTCGACGATGATCACATAATCGCGCTGTGGTGCAGTGCCGAGCGAGAGATTCGGCGCGATGACATAGTACTCTGCCTGTGACCCACCAGATCGCTCTGTCGTCCAGGTAGGGAAATCGGACGGCAGGCACCGGACATAATAGGTTTTCGATCCTGCGAGAGAGCTTACGACCAGTGGAAAACTTTGTCCGGGAGTCAGGGTGACCTGAGTCGTAAAAGTAAGCGTACGGGCTGCCTGTCCGGCGACGGAAACTCTGGTGTTCACCGGGGCGTTCACCATCACCTGCATCGGTGAGCCAGATTTGTAGGTGACCGCGTAGTCGGTGATATTCGGGTCGAAGCTCGGGAAGAGGGTCGGATCCATCGTGATCTGGAGTCCGCCCGCTATCAGGAGCGCACTATCGGACTGCCTCGCATCTATCTCACCTGAACCATGCCCGCACGACGTCAGCAAACCCATCATCGCTGCCAGAACTGTTGCCGCAATCGTGTGTCGAGCATAGGCTTTCGCCTGCATGAGAGGCCGACAACCCCAAACACACCAGCAGGAGCGCCCCAAAGTATACTGTCGCATCGTTTCTCTTTCTTCTGGCTCTTACGTGTCTGATTCTTGCCGTAATCGTGCGTTCGACCATCTATATGTCTGGATGTCTGGTATCATGGCACACTCTCTGCCCTGTGAAGCGCATTTCCGAAGGAGATGCGCAAACCAGCAAGAATGGGTAAATTATCGTGCCAGCAGCCGACCTAGCAGCATCTGCATCTGTCGGCGTTTCGAGACCGAAGGGCGCGTGGTCAGAACATCGTAACCCTGCTTCTCGATCAGGCGCAGCACTTCTATCCCGCCACGATTGAACATCTGGATATCGAGACGAACACGCCTGTCGACAAGTTCACAAAGGCCGAGCCCTTCTGCAAAAAGCGCGCGTGTGCGCTCTACCTCAAAGCGCATCAGTTCGGCGAATTGTGGCGTAAACCGGCGGGCGAACAGGTCGTCGACGGTCACGCTATAGCGCTCCAAATCTTCGAGCGGAATATAGACGCGGTGTTTTTCGGTGTCGCGCGTGACGTCCTGCCAGAAGTTCGCGAGTTGGAGCGCCGTACAGGTTTTGTCGGAGAGCGCGAGGCGTTCGGGGTCACTGTAGCCGCACAGATAGAGCACGAGGCGGCCGACCGGATTGGCGGAGTTGACGCAGTAGGCTTCGATGTCGGCGTAGGTCTGATATCGGGGTGTGCTCTGATCCTGCCGGAAGGCGCTCAGCAGATCGCGGAACGGATCGGAAGGTATGCCAAACTGATGCACGGTATTTTCGAGCGCGACGAAAGCTGGATGGCGGGGCTGCCCACGGTACATCGCGTCTAGTTCGTCCTCCCACCAATCGAGCAGTACCAGCGATTTCTGCGTGTCGCCGATCTCGTCGCCGAGGTCGTCGCTGATCCGGCAGTACGCATAGACATTATAAAAGTGCTGACGCAGCGGCTTCGGGCAGAAAATGCCAGCAACCAGAAAGTTCTCATAGTGGCTTTTGGCGAGCTTTTCGCAATAGCGCTGCGCCTCCAGCAGAGTATAAGGTTTATCGACCTGGTAGGGGTGCGGTATCTGGTCGGCGGTCAGGATCATATTGCTCACGCGTGCTGCCTCTAAGACTTCGAAGTGGTTGGAATCGTTTGGATGGAATCGTTTGGACGGATATATTTTTGGATTTGCTGTTTCGCGACGGTGCGTTCATTATACGCGCAGGGAGTGCGCTATGCAAGTCTGTCGGTCACCGACGCGCTGCGGACGGGACAATGGCAGTCTTCACTGCACTGCTACGCCCATGCGCGAGGTCTGCGAGCACTTGCGGCAGATCAGCTAACGGTGCAGTATGCTGAATGAATTTGGCTGAAGGAACGGAACCATCAGAAATGAGCGCAAGTGCCGCCCGGATCGTCTGCGGCGTGTGGTGAAAAGCGCCGACGAGCTTCAGTTCCTCGTAATGCATCCGATGCGTGTCGAGCGAGATATGGGTTTCTGCCGGACAGCCGCCGAACAGGCTGATGGTGGCGGCTTTGCGCCCGAGCGCGAGCGCGGTCTCCCAGACGGCGGGCATCCCGACCGCTTCGATCACTTTATCCGCGCCGCGACCGCCTTCGGTGTGTGCTTTGAGCGTCGTGATCAGGTCGGTGGAGGCAATTTCGCGCTCATCGAATACTTCTGCCGCGCCGAGTTCAGATGCCAGCGCAAGACGTTCAGCGCGCCGCCCGACTGCCAGCACCCGTGCCCCGGCAAGTCTGCAGAGTCGCACGAAAAGCAGCCCGATCGGACCTAGTCCGAGCACGATCACTGTTTCGCCTGCCGTAACCGGCATCGCCGCCATCCCATGCACGACGCAGGCAAGAGGTTCGGTGAGTGCGGCTTCGGAGTCGGTGAGGTTGTCTGGAATCAGCAGCATGTTCTTCGCGACGATGCGTGCGGGAACGGTGATTCGCTCGGCGTAGGCGCCGTTCAGAAACAGCAAATCCTCGCACAGTTCCGGCAGATCGCGCCGACAGTAGAAGCATACGTCACAGGGAGCCGAGTTGGCGCAAACGACGCGCTGCCCCACCTGCCAATCGACCACCGCTGCGCCGACCGCTTCGATTATGCCCGCAAATTCATGCCCGAAAACGGCGGGCGGGCGAATCATCGTCGCATGATAGCCGCGTCGGTAGACTTTGACGTCTGTGCCGCACGTCAATGCCGCTCCAATATGAACACGCACCTCACCGACTCCGACGGACGGCACGCCAAGACGCTCAACACGCACATCCTCGATGCCGTACAGCACTGCCGCCAGCATCGTTTCCGTTGAATCTTTCCCTGAGTCTCCCTCTGAATCTGCCTCATCGCGTGACCCATTCACTTTTTGTGACGTCGGCTCGATCCGACTGTGGTCAGTCACGGCGCTACCATGATCTTCAGTGAGTTTTCACGGGGAAGCGAGGCATATTCGATTGCAGTCGCGATCTCCTCGAGAGGAAACGTATGCGAGATCAGATCACAGACATTGATTTTACGGCTGAAGATTAGATTCGCTGCCTCATCCTGCAGTGTAATGTCGCTGCTGTAGGAGCCAAGCAGCGTCTTCTCCTGCAGGCAGATCGCTCCGGCATCGATTATGAGCGGGTCGTCGAGTCGTGTTTGTGCGAACAGGAGAGCGCGTCCTCCCGGTCGCAGCAGATCGAAGGCATGCGCGACCACCTGAGCATTCGCGACGGCGATAATCGCGGCGTCTGCTCCGCGCCCTGCAGAAAGCTTCTGAACGGCGTTGCGAACGTCGCCGGAATCTGGATCGAGCGCGATGTCAGCCCCCAGATTTCGCGCCATTTCGAGACGGTACTCGTACCGGTCGGTCGCGATTACCTGAGCGCCTGCGAGTTTTGCCAGTTGCGTGAAGAGCAGCCCGATCGGTCCCTGCCCTAAAATTAGTATCGTATCGCCCTCCTGAATTGACGCATTGCGTATCCCTTTCAGACACGTGTTGAGCGGTTCGACAAAACTGGCTTCTGCGTCCGAAACGCCGTCAGGAATTGCGACGATGCCGCCGGCCGCACACCAGTCCAGCACACGCACATACTCGGCGAAACCGCCTCCCGCTGGCTCGAACCCTGCAGTGGCGCCTGTCTTTTTGTAGAGCGGGCACTGCGCGTAGGTTCTGCGCTGGCAGTAGTAGCAGTCTTCGCGTAAGCAAGGGACATGGTGATTGACGACGACGCGCTGCCCGACCTGCCACTGCGTCATGCCCGAGCCGACAGCAGCAACAATCCCCGCCATCTCATGTCCGAAGATGCGCGGTGGCGTTGCGAGACCGAGATGTATCTTTTTCAGATCGGTACCGCAGACGCCGCAGACGGCAATGCGCACGAGTAATTCGCGCGCTTCAAGCGATGGCACGGGCACGTCCTCAACTACGATCTGGTCGATGCCTCGATACACCGCGGCACGCATCATGCTTTTTCTCCTGGTTATCAATCCGAATTGCGAAAGAACCTGACAAATGTCGATTATACGCACGAAACCCTGGCACAGATTTGTACGTCAAACAGAGTGTGACGAAGGGCTTTTCTCGAATCAGAGTGGAGCAGCGGGTTCATTCTCGAGTGTTTACGAAGGAGTTTTTATAATGATGCCTCTCATTTTACGTCTGCTCGGCGGACGCGTCGTACATAAAGCGGTAGCAAATCATGTCGAAGGAAGCGCATTCGATCCCAAATTGGGTTTCGCGATGCTCCGGGATGGGCGGGTTCCATTTCGTTCCAAACTCGGTGCAGTTGGGGTTGCGTGCGCACTGGTCGCCCTGCTGCTGGCAGTCGAATTTCCGCTTGAAGCGGTACTCGGCGTTTTCGTGCCGATCCTCGGTCTGCCCCTCGACGCTTTCGTCGACGGTCTGGAAGCGGTGATCGGACCGGTACTGTTCGCCTCGTTGATGCTGCCGCATTTTGCACCGAAGTGGCTGTCGCATCAGATTCGCGCCGAACGCAGCGAACTCCTGCGTGAACCTACGCATATCGACCAGGTGGAAGATGTGATCGACGTCGAAAGCTATGTACCGCAGCCTCGACGGTATGGTAACAAGCGCCCGCAGGAAGTCAATGTTCTGCGCCGCTAATGAGTTGCCTGAGCGTCGATTGGAATAGCTGGATTTGTCAGACGGCGCGGAACTTGTGTTCCGCGCCATTTTCATCGTCTATTTTAGCCCCGACTCATATCCTCATACTCCTTGTATCAGCTGGTACGAAGCGGGTCACACAGTCTTTTCAGGACAGTGGAGAAATGGAGCGTTTGGACTGAGTATGGAACAGTTCTATAACATCCTCAGTATCGGTAAAAGAATAATCGCCCGAGCAGTTGAAGGGGCTCTGCTTTTCGCGCCCGGCAAAGTCCGTAGGTACATTGCTTGCTGCGCCCTCTTGCCATCGGGAAAAAATACCGCGTTTCGAGTGGGGCTGATTGTCCTCTGAATCCCTTAATTGTTTCTAAGTCGGCGGTGTGTCACAGTAGGGAGCGCGTTTCGTTTTCTATCCCTGTGCGGTGAAAGACTGCTTCCAGTATCCAGTTCGCGGCGCAAAAGATGAGTTTCCAGCGCGCCCGGGCAATCGAAGTAGTCGGAGCGGAGACGTCCTGCTCTCCCGCCTTTAATAGCCGGAAACGAGTTTGCAGCCGCACCAGCAAAGTGTGGCTGTCAGCAATAAATAGTAGATTACTTCTCGCCGAGAATGTAAATCGCGACCTATAGCCGGAAACGATACAGGGACCGAAACGCAGCTGTTTGGATTCCTATTTCGATCCCGTAGATGTCAGGTTCCTTCGCGGTGACGACGGGGGCGCTGACGCCATCGAGGAGAACCTCACAGGACAGGGAAATCAGTTCATGCTGATTTCCCTGTCTTCGTGTCGATACTTCTTCGCACGACAGACTGAAAGTGAGCAATGTGTTCGCTTGCTGCTATTAGTGCTCGCTTGCTGATACTCACTGCCAGTGCGACCAGGCAGAATTCTGCTATCAATCGGGAACCTTCTTCTATAGGCGCCCGTCCTTTTTTTGATACGAATGCGCGTGTGATCAGTGAGTCTACTCAGGCTCCTATGTGACACCGAGTTCGTTGTTCACTGTCGCCATACAGCGAATTTGCCTGTATTACGTCAGTCGATTCGAGCCAGGGTCTGGCAAACACATCAATCGGCATCTAAGAGGATGCCCAGGGAGAAACCTACGATGGCAGATACGAAACAGGGTCAGCAGACCGGTACTCAGGGCGGTACTTCGGAGCAGCATGCCGAAGCAGGGCGCCAGAGCCACAAGAACGAAGAGAGCGGTTCCTCCCAGCACTCGACGAGTCGCACGGGCGGTCAGGGGCACCATCAGGCGGCTTCTGACCATGAGACGGCAGCGCACCATCACCGCCAGGCAGCCCACCACGAAGAGGAAGGCGAGCATGAGACGGCGCGTCGTCACTCTTCGCGTGCCGCCGAACACTCCACCCGCGCACAGGAAAGCACCCACCGCGCCAATCAGGCGACACACAGTAACGCCAGTGGCAGCAAGACCAGCTCTGGCGGTAAACAGAGCACGACTTCGGACCAGCACGCTGAGACGGGTCGCAAGGGCAGCTCGCACTAGTATCCTCACCGCGATGAAGTTACGCAAGGAAGGGCGAACAGTTACACAACTGTTCGCCCTCGTATTTGTCCACCCCTATTTTGAGAGTATGTTCTGCAGACGCTTCGACATGACTTTTGCAACGATCGTCCGGTTCTGTAACGCCAGTCGTCGGGCTTCCGCCATTGCAGCCCGCAATTTCTCCTCGACCAATGGCAGATTATCCAGCATTTCCGTAGCCTGCGCATAAATCTCCTCGGCGGTGGAATCCCACATCGAGAGCGTCCAGTCCGTCAGACCGATCTGCTGCATCAGCCCGAGCGTTTTGGGCTCGTAGCTCAATGCGACGATCGGGGCGCCGCCGACAAGGCTCAAAATGCCGCCGTGCAGTCGGCTGGTGATCACCAGGTCGCACTCGCCCATCACAGACGCGAATACCTGCGGATGCACGAACCCACGAATGAGGTGCGTGAATGGCAGGAGTTCCGCCGGAAGCTGCTGCTGAATGCGCTCCGACACGTCTTCATCGGAAACGATCGCGCCATCGAATTTCTGATGAGTGGTGACATAGACGAGCTCGACATCCCCTCGTTTCAGAAGCGACCGCGATACCGAGACTATCCGCGCCTCGAACTCCTGCTGTTTCGCTTCCGGGTCGGCATGGCCAAGCCAGTGCCATTTATGCACGCAGATGCCGATGCGCAGCGGACGCTGCCGTGCAGGCAGGAGCGGGACCTCGGGAGCGCGCGGCGACATCAGGAGCACTTCGTCGATCGTGAGATGAACATTGTCGGTTTCAACACCGACTCTCTCCCGCACAGTCCGCACCGACTCGGCATCACGACAAAGAACGGCGTCGGCGCGCTGCATCGGATCTCGAAGCATGTCGGGAAGGGTATCTTCCGGTGTAAATGGACCTACCGACTGTGTGTAGAAAACGAGGGGTTTGCCCAGCGTGAGCGCGACCTGATACTGTGCCGCGCGCGGGCGTCGAAGCCGAGGTATCGTCCAGGAAGTGCAGAGCGGTGCGCCGCCGGTGACGAGAATCAGATCCGCCTGTACGTACTCCTCAAAAAGCGCGCGTTCGGGACCAAAGAGAAGCTGCACGGGCAGCCCCTTTCTCCTAAATGTTGCCTGCCGCACGAAACGCTGCGCGGAAGTTTTGCGCAGCAGACGCAGCCACGGATTGCGCTGGGCAGTAATCCAGTCACCGATCGCGTTCCACAGCGTGCTGACAAAATGAATTTCTGGATACAACTGTGCAAATATACCCGGATCGGAATCGACTCCACAAAAACAGTAATGGACTTCGGTCTGAGCGCCAAAGGTCTCTTTAAGGGACTGCTGCATGGCAAGCGCAATCGCGGCATCGCCCATATTGCCAACGAAGTTATCTAAGATCAGTATGCGCAGCGGGCGATCGACACCTATGTGCAGCGGCAATAGATCGGATTGTGGATCGGTATCGACCGTCATCAAGTTGTTTGCGCTGGACACGTCATCTATCCTCTTCTGATACCGCTGGTACCCTTATTTGGAACAGACACCAATGATTCACTTATAAGGATGCACGTATGGTATCCAGATACTCCTGCAGCACGCGCTGTCACTTTTGCGCTTTCTCCAGAGTAGATGGCTGCAATAATCGAGCTTCTGCGCGCAAATCAAAGCCGCGACTGCACTTTTCGGCGGAAGTAACGGTGTTCAGATAGACATACCACAGACTCAAATCGATCGATTCCATGAAATCGAGGCATTTATCTGGTATCCCAGCATCTAAGGCGGGACACCAACACATTGGGATTGCGCCAGAATCCAGAGATCGTCGCCCGCTTACGGGTAGAATTGCGAGATCGGAAAGGGCGTAATACCAAAAATGCAGCGAATAGTCTGGCACGAGAGGACTACGTCATTCATATTCTGCTTCTGCGCTGCGGTTTCCCTGCGGAAATGAGAATCATATTTTTCAGGTTGAGAAGTGCATGGCGCACATGCTTTGCAGCGTCGACAATATCACCTCGCCTGAGGCTCGCTTTCGTCCATTCTTTTCGTTCTAGCAAAAGGTGTCTCTCGCCCAGACGAAAGCCTTCGACAGCGATACGACGCTGTGCTGCGTTCAGACTCGTATTGGCGATCAGTTTGTAGCGGATGGCAAGCTGCGAAGCGCGGGAGCGAGCATGATTGCTGGATTTGTTATCGGCATGTTTTCGGTAGCGGAAGAGGCACTTGTCGATGAAAATAAAATGCCCGCCGACCAGCATTCGCAGCCACATATCCCAATCTTCTGCATTGCGCAGGGCAGTGTCGAATGGTCCTGTCGATTCGAATGCCGAGCGCCGCAACAGCACTGCGCCGGGGGAAATGATGCAATTGATATATGCAACTACAGAAAAATCAGTCGGCTCGTGCACCGAAACAGCATGCAGACGATTCCCGACTACCCGCTGCCGATCGCGTCCCCACGCTTCGAGCTCGCCCACACGATCGAAACGGCCTTCGCTGTCGATGATGCGGCCGAGCGCGTGTGCGCCGAGCGCGTCGGGATGTGCGACCAGGGCCTCGAGCAGCGTCTCGAGAGCGTCTGCTTCCAGCAGGTCGTCGGCATCCAGAAACATCAGGTAGTCTGTATCGGCCTTGACTGCTTGTGAGCCAGTGTTCCGCGCGGTGGCGGCTCCGGCATTTTTTTGCTGCAGGAGGCGTATTCGGCTATCGCGTGTACAATAATCGGCGATGATCTGCAATGTCCTGTCCGTCGAACCATCATCTACAATGATCAGTTCCCAATCCGTGACAGTTTGCGCCAGCACACTGTCGAGGGTGATCGCCAGGTATTTTTGTGCATTGTAGGCAGGGACGATAATTGCGACAGACATAGTCAGCCTTTCTGCGACTACCTTTCCAGGACTCTTTCCTCTTGCATTGATTTGGAGTCCTGTGTGAATAGGCTATCCGGTTCGGTATTTATCGATTGGTCCCCTCACAGAATTATTGCAGACAAAAAATTATTGACTGCCCGTATCGATGACATTATAACGCACCTACGCAGTTTACGCAAGATAGTAACTATTCACCTTTACCCCCACACCTCCCGAAGCTTCGGGAGAGTGGGAGTAGATACAACGCCGTCTGCGAGTAAGAGAAATAAGCCGGGATAAATAGTTACGCAAGAGGTTAGAGTCAATGGGAACAAAGTGATTTTGAGTACCACTTCCGCTTCGCCTTGGTAAAATGCATCCTCACGCAGCTTTTCTCAAGTGCCCTCTCCCGAAGGTTTGTCTAGAGGGCGAGCAATTGTTGAGTGGATGACCGGAGGCTGAGGGTGGCAGGACGTAAAGAGTGTGCGATAGGGTGCTCGGGGATTCTTCAGGTGGCTTAACGGCAGTTTGCTGCATCGTCGCCAGCAAATTAGTGGCAGGGCAGCAACGGCACAGTCTAGCGTGAATGTCCTGCGTAGGCAGCAATTATCGGCTGGAGCAACTTCGCGAATTTTGTACTCGCGTCCTTCGGCTGAAACTCTGCTTCAATTCGCTGCCGACTGGCAATCCCCATCTCTCTGCATTCTTTCTGATTCGAGAGCAGTCTATCCAGGGCTGCGGAGAGTTGTGCGACATCGTCAGTCGGGGCAAGCAATCCAGTCTTGCCGTCGAGCAGAAACTCGCAGATACCGCCCTCCGCATACCCTATCACCGGCAGTCCCGCGGCGCATGCCTCCAGTACCGCAAGCGGAGCGGGGTCTTTGCGCGAAGGATGGGAAAAGATGTCCAAACCCGCTAACAGATCCGGAACGTCGGCACGTCTGCCCGTGAAAATTATGCGCTTCCCGAACCCCGACTGTTGTGCCTGGGCTTCGAGGGCGGGACGCAGTTGTCCGTCACCGATCAGCAGCAGGAAGGCGCGGGGGTGTTGAGCAGCCACCAGGCAGAATGCGGTGAGGGTGTCTTCGACGCCTTTGCCGGGATCGAAGCGCGCCGCCATGCCCACGAGCAGAGCGTCTTCGGGCAGGTGCCACTCGGCACGCACCTTGCGGCGCTGAGCTTCGGTGGGCAGCGCAAAGACCGACATCGCGTTGCGCACAGTGGTGACTTTGTCGGGGGCGATACCGTAGTCGAGGACTTCCTGGCGAATGTAATCACTGACGGTGACGATATGGTCACAGGTCTTGAGGCGCGACAGAGCGAGCTTGCCGAGCCAGGGACCGATGATGTAGTGCAGGTGGACGATCTGGGGTTTGTCGAGCTTTTTTGCCAGATAGGTGGCGGCGGTGATGTCCCAGACCTGCTGGCACGAGTAGATGACATCGGGATCGTACTCCCGTGCCAGACGCAGCATCTCCGGCATTGCGAGACGGAAACGAAGGCGCGACTCGATTCGGGCGGCAAGGCTTCTTCCGCCGCGAACCGGACGCCAGCCCGTATCGATCCGAAACAGCGAGGTGTCCGAGGCGGCTTCAAATTTTTCTGCCCACTCTGAGTTCGGAGCGTGATAGTGGTGGAGCACTTTCGCTTCGTAGGCATCCTGACGATACCGGAGCAGGTTGGCAAAAACACGCGCTTCAGGACTGAAACCATTTTGTATCTGAACGCCGAGCAGCCGCAGAGGTTTGGTCATCTTGATATGGTTCCGGTTTCGATTCGTGCTAATTTCGCCGATGCTTCTGGGATAGTATCTCACAGCGATGAAGCGGCCCTTGGAGCCTTATCCAGGAACACCGATCTGGGCTAATGCTTTTTGATTCGGCTGCTGCGCAGTGGTTGGCCTACGTTTGGCGGATGATCGCCGTTTGATGCGTGTTTGCCATTTGTTATCAGCGGGGCATCGAGCAAAATCTCTTGGACAATCTCTGGATGGCCATCAACCGAAATAGCGTCTACCGAAATGTCCTGCATAAGAGCTTCGGGAGGTTGAGGAACTTCTCCGACTACTGCGAGCGAAGTCTCCTGCCACTCGCCGATACGTCGAAATTTCTGATAGCGTGCGATCGTCAGATCATCGGAAGCGATTTTGCAAAGCGCGTGTAGATGCCGCGCGAGCGACGCCTTCAGCGTTGCTGCCATCGCTGCGGGATCACGATGCGCGCCGCCAAGTGGTTCCGGCAACACTTCGTCCACGACCGTAAACTCGAGCGCATGACGTGCAGTGAGCTTCAGTGCGTCCGCCGCTTCCGAGGCGCGAGCACGATCTTTCCAGATGATGGCGGCACAAGACTCGGGCGGGATGACTGAGTAGACGGCGTGCTCGAGCATCAGTATCCGATCGCCCATCGCGATGCCGAGTGCGCCGCCGCTTCCGCCTTCGCCGATTACCGCGACGACAATCGGGACACGCAACCCGACCATTTCACGGAGATTGATCGCGATCGCGCTGCTGATCCCTTCCTCTTCCGCCATAAGATTCGCTTCTGCAGCAGGCGTATCAACGAGTACGATGATCGGTTTGCCAAACTTCTCCGCCAGCTTCATCAAACGAAGCGCCTTCCGAAAGCCAGAGGGCCGCGCACTGCCGAAATTGCGGAGCTGCCGCTCCTTGAGATCGCGCCCTTTCTGATGCCCGATCACGACGACCGAGATGCCCTCGAATTTCGCCAGCCCGCCGACGATAGCCGGATCGTCGGCATTCGTGCGATCGCCATGCAGTTCCACGAAATCCTCGAACATCAGCCGGATATAATCGAGCGAATAGGGCCGCTGCGGATGGCGTGCCATCTGCACCTCGTTCCAGGGAGACAGATTCGAGAAGATTTGCTGCATAAGCTGTTCCCGGCGCGATTCGAGGCGCATGATTTCCGAGTCGATGTCGATGCTGCGCGAGAGCGCTTCGGCACGCGCACCGGCGTCCGCAGCGAGCAGGCGCATCTCCGCGATACTGTCGTCGAGAGCGGCGATCGGTTTTTCAAAATCGAGTGGGCTATTGAGCATACTGTCGCTCCTCCGCGAAGAACGCCAGCAGTTTGCCGAGCGCGCTGCGCATATCTTTGCGCGGTACGAGGCGATCAATCTGACCGCTGCGAAGCTGGAATTCGGAGGTCTGGAAATCGTCAGGTAGTTTCATGCCCATGTCCTGATTGCCGACGCGCCGTCCAGCGAACCCGATCAGCGCTCCGGGCTCCGCCAGTATAATATCGCCGAGAGACGCATAAGAAGCATAGACGCCCGCCATCGTCGGGTCGGTCAATACGACGATGTAGGGAACCCCGGCTTCGTCGAGTCGCGAGACGCCTGCGCTCGTTTTCGCCATCTGCATCAGGGAAAGCAACCCCTCCTGCATTCGCGCACCCCCGCCATTCGCCGTAAACATCACGACTGGTAGGCGCTCTTCAGCCCCACGCTCCATCGCCCGAACGATCTTTTCGCCGACGACCCCGCCCATCGAGCCGCCCATGAACTCGAAATCTGCGACGCCCAGGATCAGCGGATGCTCTTCGATCCGAGCATAACCGGTCAGGATCGCATCTACAAGACCAGTCGTATCACGGGCGCGCGTGATTTTCGCCTCGTAATCAGGAAAGCCGAGCGGATCACGCGCGGTGATCTGTGCATCGAATTCGTCGAAACTGCCTTCGTCTACGGTGAGCAGCAGTCGCTCCTTCGCGCGCAGTTTATGGTGGTACTCGCATTTGGTACAGACCTGCAGGTTGCGCTCGACATCTCTTGCAAACAGTATCTCACTGCAGCGCGGACACTTGGTCCACAGTCCGTCGGGGACTGCCGTCTGCGACGCGCTGATGCGTCTATTCGTCCGAAACCAGCTTCCTCGCGCCATAAATAAACTTCGTCCTTTTGCAAACTATCCGCAAATCAATCGGTTCAACTCGAAAAATATACTGTCGACTGCGCCCTGTGCTGCCGGCTTGCATCAGGGAGTCAGGCAGGAAAATCGATGTACTACGCGGAAAATGCGCCCGTCGCTTATCTCAAACTATCAAAATAAGATATTATATCTAAACTATTCAGCTGATATATTCAGTTAAAGGAAACATGCAGCAATGAGTTTGCCCGAATTGCGAAAAGAGATCGACAAGATCGATGAGCAGGTGCTCGAACTGCTGAATCGTCGCGCTGCACTGGCACAGCAGGTCGGCCATGCCAAATCGAGCGCACGTTCCCACTATTTTACCCCGGAACGCGAACATACTGTGTTCAAACGCCTGCTGGCTTTAAATAAAGGTCCGCTCGAAGCGATTGCGGTGCGCGCCATCTACAAAGAAATCATATCCGGGTGCCGCGCGCTCGAGAAGCCGCTTGGCGTCGCATTTCTGGGACCGGAGGGCACTTTCAGCCATCTGGCAACTCTGGCGAAGTTCGGCAGCTCCTCGCAATTGATGCCCGTCGGTACGATTGCCGAGGTGTTCACCGCGGTCGAGCGCAATGCCTGCGACTATGGGATCGTGCCGGTAGAGAACTCGTGGGCAGGTGTCATACCGGAAACGCTGGACACATTCATCAACTCGAATTTACGTGTCGTTTCCGAAATCTATCAGCCGATCTTGCATAATCTGCTGACGCATTGTGAGGATCTGGGGCAGGTCAAACGCCTCTATTCGCACTTTCAGCCGCTGGCGCAATGCCGTCAGTGGATACGAAATCACCTTCCCGGCGTCGAAGAAATCGAGGCTTCCAGCACCGCGAAAGCGGCGGAACTCGCGGCTGACGATAGAGAAGGCGCGGCAATTGCGACCGTACTTGCAGCGGAGAAGTACGATCTTCCGGTTCGCTGCGAGCATATCGAGGACAACCCGACGAACCGTACGCGATTTCTCGTGCTGGGCTATAACGAGCCTGAGCCAACGGGCAAAGACAAAACGTCGATCATGTTCTCGGTCCACAACCGCGCCGGGGAGCTGGTACACGCGCTCAATGCATTTGAGAAATACGATGTCAACCTGACGATGATCGAGTCACGTCCGAACAAAACGGAAGCATGGCAGTACGTCTTTTATATCGACCTGCAGGGTCACATTCGCGATCTTCCAGTGACGAAGGCGATCGACCTGCTGCGGGAGCAGTCCCTGTTCGTGCGTGTGCTCGGATCCTATCCTGAAGCGGTGTGAGGTTTTGGTCCAATCTCTTTTCACCCTCATCGTCTGACCCGTCTCCCGAAGCTTCGGGAGACGGGAATGAAGACAATTTTTCGAGAGGGCAAGAAGAGTTATTTCACATTTCGTTTGGAGCCATGCCCGGGGCGGGATTCGAACCCGCAATCCTTGCGGCAAAGGTTTTTAAGACCTTCGTGTATACCATTCCACCACCCGGGCACAATTGTTGGTTCAAGGCTGCCGCCCGTTGATTACGGGCAAAAGCAAACCACAGACAAGATAGATTATAGAATGAAGGAGCCGATTCGTCAAGGCATTTCGATTCGTAAGCTTCGCCCCTTACTCAACTCTTCACAAAATCCCCTCCCTCGGAGCTTCAGGAACGGGAATAGAGACCACCAACCCTCTCCTTAGTGATAATGAAACGGAGAGAGAAAATGCGTGGGCATCTTCGCGTCTGCAACCCGTAGCATCTGTTTTTGCATTTTCAGACTGAGGTTTCAATCGCATGTATCTGACATCTCCTCTCTTTATGAGGTACGAATGGAGAGGGGAAGGAGGTAAGGTTACCCGACATAAAGCGGTCTGATCCAGATTGAGGATCAGACCGCTTTAACAACTACAG
This sequence comes from Chthonomonadales bacterium, assembly GCA_038216735.1. GTDB lineage: Bacteria > Armatimonadota > Chthonomonadetes > Chthonomonadales > Chthonomonadaceae > JBBQPY01. The sequence goes on along the minus strand of JBBQPY010000068.1, from coordinate 1,019 downwards.
TATGCAAATCTGCGGGCTTTCAAGTAATAAAAGTCGCGCATTGTCGCCTAATGTCACTATTTGCGTTTACGGAGTCGCAGCGCAAGCAATCCGCCGCCGGTCAGGAACGCGCCCATTTGATAGAATGCTGGTTCCGGAATCGGGTCGATCGCGAAGTCCTGATATTTCGTTGATCCGTCCGTAAGCTTGGGAGTTCTCTCCCATGCAACATTCGTTATAGTGGTCGTGTTGAGGTAAGCAGCATCAACAATACTCTTTGTACCAGCCTGATAGCCGACATCCGTCACCTGAAAGTCTCCCGTAATGACGTTGTCATTTCCGTTGTTCACAACAGACCAGATGGCGAGAGCAGCATTTGTGCGATTCGTTTTATTGGTATCGTTGAGGTAGGTACTAGTGATCCATGCGACTGCAGCCGCATTCTGAGCCGCTGTGTGATTTACATTGTCAATGTATCCAGCGCTTGGCAGGGCGGCAGTCGCAGTGATGTCACTGAAGTACGTTCCCGCTGTCGTTGTATCCCCATTTGCAATGTTGTTTCGGACAGCGGTACAGAACCCTACCAGCGCTGTGCCATCAATCTTGATATTGTAAGCTCCCGCATATACATTTTCTGAGCTTGTGCCGACCTTGATGTTGACTGTATCCGAGTCACCGGCGTTGACGAATTCGAAAGTATTTGCTTTTGCGGACTGCAGCGTGCCTAGGGAGAGCGCGAGGGCAGCTCCTGCGGCGAGTAGATACGAAACGGATTTCATCTGGTTCTATCCTCCTGGTGTGTGTCGGTCATGTAGGGCGTCCACTGCCGTCCTGCGTCGTGGCATACTTCCCGCCCAATGCGCCGACCATCGATTGAATTGCAGGTACTGGATACGATCTCGCATCCAGGTGAAGCCAAACAGAGTTAAAATTGGTTATCGGCCCTCACCCCTGACCCCGCTCCCTACCATTCGTTCCTCATTAGGGAGCGGGGAGGAAGAGTCAGTTTATAGTGTTCGCTGTGCCATGAAGCCAGATTA
>JBBQPY010000067.1:0-24963 GCA_038216735.1 Chthonomonadales bacterium | reverse complement strand
ATTAGTAGCTCTTCTAAGATTTTGCATCACGATTAATTTTGTCAATCAGAAGCAGGAATCTATTCCTGACAGCAAGAAAAACCAATCTAATTCTTTCTTAACCTCACCGATACGGTTTCTGTTCTCTGGACAAAATGGTGTACGGCGAAGACGAGCATTACAAAACGCGGAACAATCCGTATGCATAGACTATCAACACAAGGTACGCCTGCGCAGATGTGGCGATGGGCATCGCACGATTGTCTGCCACTGAGGGGCGGTCTGGCGTCCTGATACAGGAGCGGAAACCAAATGGATGCACTGAGAGCGGTGATCGCCGAAGATGAGCAGCTGACTCGAACGATTATTCGAGCGCGTCTCGAAAAGCTGGGTCATACGGTTGTTGCAGAAGCGGGCGATGGCGCGCAAGCGATCGAAGCCGTACGGCTGCACCGACCTGATGTCGTTATTATGGATATCAAAATGCCTGTGATGGATGGCATCGAGGCAGCTAGACAGATACTGAACGATACGCCCTGCGCAATCTTATTCCTGAGCTCATTCAATGAGCAGGAACTGGTCGATCAGGCGAGCGATACGGGCGCGCTCGCGTACCTCATGAAGCCTTTCCGGAAGGAAGACCTCGCGCCTGCGCTTGGGATTGCCGTGCGTCGTTTCCGACAGATTTCGTCGCAATCGAAAGAGATCGACGAACTGAAAGACACGCTCGAAACGCGCAAACTGATCGAACGTGCCAAGGGCATCCTGATGGATCGGCATCGTATGAGCGAAGAGGAAGCCTTCAAGCGTATCCACTTTCAGGCACGTAACCAGAACAAAAAGATGAAAGAGATCGCCCAGAGCATCATTACCGCTGCCGATCTTATTTAGCTATTTTACACCCCGGAACCAATAATTCTCGGGGTGTTTGTCTGTTTCCTACCATTCTGATGCGCCCTGGATCGGTTGACGCAGAATCCGAAGGAGATATCGAGCATTTTATGAAGTCTGACAGATTGATTCTCGCCTCTGCCTCTCCACGCCGCCGTGAATTGATTGCCCTTTTTGGACTGCCTTATGAGATCGTTCCCAGTCGCTACGAAGAGCCTCCAGCGCCAGAAGCGTCGATCGACCTGGCTGCTTTCGTTTCTGAACTGGCGATCAATAAAGCAGCCGAAGTCGCTGCGCGTACCGAGGATGGGATTGTGATCGGCGCAGATACTTTGGTCGCGATCGATGAGATAGGTATCCATTCATCCACAGATGGCGGCACGGGCAAACTGTTCGGCACTCCGCTTGGCAAACCTGTTGATGCTACAGACGCCTGCCGTATGCTGCGACTGCTGTCGGGACGAGCGCACAGTGTTTACACTGGTGTCGCGCTGATACGAGTAACGAATGGCAAGCTCGATGCGCCGACAACTGCGGCTGAGCGTACGGTTGTCCACTTTCGTGAACTTACCGATGCGATGATCGAAAAGTATGTCGAGACCGGTGAGCCGCTCGACAAAGCAGGCGCCTATGGCGCACAGGGCTTTGCCGCTCCCTTCATAGAGAGTTACGAAGGCGACTTTTTCAATGTCGTCGGACTGCCCCTGTGTACACTCGGCAGACTGCTCGAACGCGCCGGAGTGGAATGGGGGCACGTGCAGAGAATCGTTCCTTTGAACGGCTGATTTGAAAATCGTCGGAAGGGGTTGACAGTTTGCGCTCGGTTGAGATATACTTGCGAGCGTCCGATTAAACTGTTCGATTTCGTACCAACGCGTGCCGATACTGCAAGGAGTTCGCTCATGCCGACCGAAACAGAGGTGGCAGAACCACATATTTTGGAGCGCGTTCAACCTCAACTCGACGAGGAACCCGTCTATGACGACAGCGGTCCGTACGTCGTAATACTCTATAATGACGATCACCACGATATGGATGAGGTGATTTCACAGCTGCAAAAAGCGACTGGCTATGACATCGATCGGTGCGTTCGCGTCACACTCGAAGCGCACACGCGAGGACGGGCGATCGCTTATACCGGCAGCGAACACGAATGCGAGCGAACTGCCTCGATCCTGCGCCAGATTCGGCTGCAGGTCGAAACCGACAAATTTTGACGCAAAGACTCAAGGATCTGAATCAAAGAAACGCCCTCGCCCGACAGTGTCGGGCGAGGGCGTTTCTCCGTGTATCTGTGAGAACCAGCCTAAACTGTATACACGCAGCGACCGGCAACGAAGGTGCTAAGCACATTTCCCTGCTTGTCGAGGAGTACGAAATCGGCATCGTATCCAGCGGCAATCAGCCCCTTTCGCGCACCCAGCCCGAGAGAAACTGCTGCATTGCGTGAACTCATCGCTGCCCGCTGTGATAGTGTATATCGGCTCGCATTGGCGAACGCCCGATCGAGCGTCAACACACTGCCTGCAAGCGTCCCGTCCGGCAGACGCGCTGAGCCGTCACTTATGAGGATCGACAGATCCCCCAGCGAGAAACGATACTGGTCGGGCATTCCCGCGCCAGGGATACCGTCCGAAACCAGAATCACGCCCTCTGCGCCTTTGGCAGCGATCAGAGCTCGACAGTTCGCGGGGTGCACGTGAATATTGTCCCAGATCAGTTCCGCCATCAATTCAGGATGTGCCAGCACACCCCCGACGACGCCTGGCTCGCGACCAGTCTGCGGCCGCATCGCATTATAGGTATGCGTCGTGTGCCGCGCCCCTGCCTCGATCGCCGATACGATCTGCGGATAGGTCGCATCCGTATGCCCCAACGAAGCGATTATACCGCGCTTACTCAAAAAGTGAATCAACGGCAGCGCGCCTTCCATTTCCGAAGCGAGCGTCATTACCCGTACCTGGTCGAGGTCGTCGCCTAGCTGATGCTCCATCTCCTCGATGCTCGGCGGACGAATGAACTGTTCGGGCTGTGCGCCTTTTCGGACAGGATTGATATACGGACCTTCGAGATGACAGCCGAGCACAGCCGCTCCGTTGCGCCCGTTCTCCGAGGAACGCGCTGTCCGCGCCGCCACGATTGCCGTCTGACGCATTGGCTCCCAGGGCGCGGTCACCGTCGTCGATAAAAACCCCGTTACACCATGCCGTGCCAGATGAACGGCGACTGCATCGAGCGCGTCTTCGGTGCCTTCCATTAAATAGCGACCCGCGCCGCCATGAATGTGAATGTCGATAAAGCCCGGCAGCAGAAGAGCATCGGGCATTTCCAGATCGCCCTGTGCCGGACGCGTCGCGTCATTCCAGGCGGAGACTTCGGCGATGCGTCCTGATGCATCGAGAGTTACGACAGCTCGTTCGGTCTCCCGATTTGCGTCTGCCATCTGCCCGACAAGTATACGTTTCGGCACGGTTTCATACGACTCGTTCAGCACACACCTCCTCGTCGGCAGCACACGTGATCAGAGCCTATCAGGCAGTGGTCGGTCGTGCATTGCGCTCGTTGAGCGATTTGATCAGATCCATACCCTGTGCCTGCGTCAGCGCAGCCAGTTTCGCGCCTGAAAACTTCTCGGCTACCATCGCCTCGACATCGACGTCGCGTCGCTTACAAAGATTACGTATCGCTTCCAGCTGCTGTTCCGTAATCAGATTCGCGGCAGGATTTCGCAGTTCGGCAGGGATCGGCATTGTCTCCGCAACCGATTCTGCAACAGGCTTGCGTGCGCTGACGCCATTCCCGTTGACACTGCCATTCTGTGTCGCAGCGCCAATGGTCTGTCCACTGCCATTCGATTCCGCGCTGACAGCGCTCGTGCGAGTCTGATTTGCGCCACTCATCGGACGGCTGTTCGCGCCGGTACGATCGTTTCTTTCAACTCTCTCAGGTCGTGCACTCCGTGTCGGCGACATACTGTAGCCGCGCTCCGGCGCGCCATCCTGAGCGTCGTCATCGCCAAGCTCTTCGAAGGCGGTCACGCCGATGTTGACAGCGTCGCGCAGCGCGCGCGCTTTCGCCCGCGTCTCCGCCATACGGATCAGAGCGGTCTGCATCGCGGGCGCAACATTGTTTGGCGCAGCGTCACCGATCCCCGTGAAGGTGCGCTCGACGCCGTCTTTTTCAAGCGTCACCGTCGCCGTGCTGATCGCAATACGATTATTGGCTTCCGACGGAATCTGTACCAGTTCGGTATGAATAGACTTCAAACCGTTCTGGTGTGCCAGGTCCAGCAGACCCGCGTAGAGACAGAAAGCGCGTCCCTGACGTTCGACCATAAACTCTTTTTTCATCGTCGACAACTCCTCCGATTATCACCCTGCACACCGAATGTCAAGGCTGAATCTGGCGTGGTAAAATACCTCATTTCATCGCTGTAAACTCACCTTTATTGTACCTCGATACTAGACATATGTCAACTTACAACAGGTTATTTTACGGCTATTTTCATCTTTTTTGTGCTATTTTTACCTGCCAGCCAGGGGCAACAAATGGCAGAAGGTGACAGAATACCAGACAACCATCTCCTTTTGCACGCTTGACAGGCTCTGCCATCGACGGTAGACTACCCATGAAATCAGCTTTTCAGCTTTATATCTTCACTCGGAAACAGGAGAAACAGCAGTGTCCTATCCCGCACCGAAACGTAATCGCGTTTTGCTTACTAGAGCGTTCCTTGCAGCGCTCGGACTTACCGCCATCGCGCCTTCAATTTTGAGCGCACCGCGCCAGACGAGCAAACAGAAAAACGGAAATCAGTCTTCCGTAACAACGGCAGTTTCCTCCTCGGCCTCGATAAAATCCCCAGCGGCTAAAACCGTAACGCGGCGAGAACCAATCCCTTTCACTGTGTCACATCGCTCGACTTCGCAGCTCCGCAGTGGCGCCAGCCGGACGATTCGCAACGGCATCGCTGGCGAAAGAGAAGTCGTTTATCGCTTATTTGAAACCAGCGAAGGGCCGAAAGCCCGCCGGGAAATCGTCTCGACGCGCATTCTCAAAAAACCGGTTCCAGAAATCGTCGAAGAAGGCCGCAGCACACAACTATCATCGCGCGGCGGCTACTTCTCCGGTCGGCGCATTGTGATGATGGTCGCGACCACCTACGATCCCTATAATGACGGCTCTAATTCGCACGGACGCACCTATTCGGGTCTGCTCGGCGGATACGGCGTCGTTGCCGTCGATCCGAGGTTCATTCCCCTCGGGACGCGCCTCTTTATCGAGGGGTATGGTTATGCCGTTGCGGCAGACATCGGCGGCGCGATCAAAGGCAACCGCATCGACCTCGCGATCGACTCGAAACACGATGCGAAATCGATCGACGACTGGCAGCATGTGCGCGTCCATATTCTCGACTGAGCGGCCATCATCACCGGCGTTTGCGAAAATCTAAGATACGTTACACTACTCAAGCACTGAGGGTGAAACCGGAAACACCTCTGAAAAATATTCCGAAAAATCCGGTACAATAATAGCACATACTATTTTGGGAGCAGGCGCGCATCTTCGCAGCCTGCTCCCCTGCTCTTTGGGGTTAACGCACCCGCCAGTTTCAACATACTTTCCCGATGCTTTCTCCGCATCCCCAGCCCATTATGGAATACGACATCGACTACGATCCGACCTCACCCAAGCAGGCGAATGAAATTCTGCGTGAACACGGGATCCGTTCACAGAAGCGGCTCGGTCAGAACTTCCTGGTCGATCGCAACATTCTCGACAAAATCGTTCGCGCCGCCGACGTCGGTCCCGAAGACCCAACGCTCGAGATCGGCGCCGGACTGGGCGGACTGACGCTCGCCCTCGCCGCGGTATCACCCGCCGTAACTGCGATCGAAATCGATATGCACCTCGAGCCGATCCTGCGCCACATTCCCGAACAGCATCCGAATGTTCGCCTGGTATACGGCGATTTCCTGCGTCTTGATCTTCCTGCGCTCTGCGACGCGGCATTCGGCGATCGCCAAGGCGTCGTCGTCGCCAACATCCCCTACTATATCACGACGCCGATTTTAGAGAAACTGCTGGAGAACAAAGCGCGTATACGACGGATTGTGCTGCTTGTGCAGCATGAATTTGCGCTTCGTATGGTGGCGCGGCACGATACCGACGACTACGGAGCGATGTCCATTTTCGTACAGTACAATGCCCGCGTCGAGCTGATCGGCACCGTTCCGAAGACCGTTTTTTTGCCATCACCAGACGTGAGCTCAGCGATTATTGCGCTGACGCCCGTCGTGCCAGGAACTGTCGCTGTCGATGACGAAGCGCGCTTCTTTCACATAGTGCGAGCGTCGTTCGCGCAGCGTCGCAAAACTCTGCTCAACGCCCTGCTTCGCGCTCCTGCCTCCTTCAATCTCGGCTTTACGATGGAGGACAGGGTCGGAGTGGAAGCTCTGCTGGCAGCCGCAGGCATCGATGGTGCACGGCGCGGAGAAACACTCTCGCTGGAAGAGTTCGCCCGCCTCGCCAACACGCCTGTTCCCACTCAGAAATTAGACAGTCCGACAATCACGCAACTGCCCGACCGACAACCGGGCGGAATGGATGTGAGAGGCTAAAAACCATGCCGATATTGACCGCCGCTGATTTTGATTTCTTCGACAAAAATGGTTATCTGCGGATCCCTGAGCTGGTACCTGCAGAAGAGTGCGATGCGGTGATCGACGCGATGTTCTGGTTTCTTGAAATGGATCGCAACGACCCGAACGACTGGTATCGCTTGCCGCTCAAACCCGGCGGTATGATCGAGATGTACCAGCATCAGGCGTTATGGAATGTGCGACAGAACCCACGTCTCTATCAGGCGCTGTCCGACCTGCTCGGTACCTCGGAACTCGCCGTCAGCATCGATCGCGTCGGGTTCAAGCCGCCGCATCATCCCGCGCATCCCGACTACGACCATAAGGGCTTTACGCACTGGGATACCGATACGAATCGCGCCCACCTCGGCAGAGATGGCAGCCTCGCCCTGAAAGCGAAAGCAGGCAATGACGCGCCGCCGCGCCCGTTTGGCGTGCAGGGCGTCCTCTATTTGAGCGACACGGACGCGAATATGGGCGGCTTCCAGTGCGTACCCGGCTTCCACAAACACCTGGATGACTGGATAGCGACACAGCCCGCAGACCGCCACCCGCGCGCTCCCAATATGAAAGATCTGACGGTCGTGCCGATACCCGGCAAACGCGGCGACTTCGTAATCTGGGACGTGCTGCTCGCGCATGGCAATGGGCATAACGTCTCGGATAAGCCTCGTTTTTCGCAGTACGTCTCGATGTATCCGGCAGAGCGAATGAGTCCAGAGTCCCGTGAGCATCGCATCGACTGCTGGCGCAATAGACTTCCTCCCGGCGACGACACCTTCCCCGGCGACCCACGCAAAGTCGAACAGCAGCGCGGCACGACCGCAGAGTTGACGCCGCTCGGTCGCAAACTGCTCGGCATCGATGCCTGGTAGACGAAACATTACGCACGATATGGCAAGATCGCTCTGGAATTGCAAGCTCTTCCTTGCGGGCTGACAACTGGACTTTGAAGGTCCCTACATAGCAGGAAATCAACCATTTAAATGAAGGCATCCCGCTATTGGAATAGCGGGATGCCCTTTGTCATTTCAAATTGTTGCTGCAATCGCATCCGCAGAGAGCGACTATTTTGCCGTCAAGAAACCCTGTGATTTCATCCAGACTTCAGCGAGTTGTGGCCAGTGCGAAACCGAATTAGCGGAAGGCCGCAGCCCGTATCCATGACCGCCCGTAGGGTAGATATGCATCTCCATCGGGACCTTCGCATCTCGCAGCGCCCATCCGTAGGTGAAAGAGTTTCTAATCAGTTGCGTATCGTCCTCTGTCTGAACGATGAACGTATGCGGGGTGTGCTCAGTGACTTTGATATCATGGGCGAGCTTCCAGGGCTCTGTCTCTGAGATGAGATACGCGGGATAGATCAGAAGTGTAAAGTCGGGGCGACTGCTCTCTTTGTCCGAATCGTCCACCACGGGATAGGTGCGCGAATCGTAATTGGTACTGACGGCGGCGGAGAGATGCCCTCCCGCCGAAAAGCCGAGTACACCAATACGTGAGGGATCGATGCCCCACTCTTTTGCGCGATGCCGGACAATACCGATCGCGCGCTGGCCATCCTGCAGGGCGGCAGTATAGACCGGCAGGCCTTTTCGACTCGGAACACGGTATTTGAGCAGTACGCCGGTTACGCCGATCGTATTCAGCCATTTGCAGACTTCGCTGCCTTCGAGGTCATACGCAAGTATCGAGTAGCCGCCACCCGGACAGACAATCACAGCGGCGCCCGTGTCCTTGTCTTTCGGCGGGTGATAGACAGCAATCGTCGGGCGCGTCACGTTCGTCAGCCGTATGATCCGCGCCTCCGGTTTGACGTTCGGATCGTCTGGAGTAGTGTCTTTTTCCTCGCCAATGTCGCCGGTATCGCCGGGAGCCGTTCCCTTCCAGAGCAGGATCGGCTCCGAAACAGAATTCGACACTATGACTGGAGCTGGATCGGTTTGCGGCATTCTACGGGACTCCTCAGCCAAAACACGACTGGACAAACCCGCCGCCGACAGACCGACCAGGACCAGTTGCAGCGTAGTACGTAACGTTTTCTTCGAGTCGAATACGAACATATAGCCTCGGTTTCAGCACACTCGGGTCTCTATCCACAGGGCGAACGAAGCAGAAGATAATGCACGATCGGAGCGCAGGATGCGGCAAGAGTCCCCATCGCGATTTACGATCCCGCGAATAAAGAACGCCTCCCACCCTTCCGATAGCCGCGCTTAGTCTACTGTTTAGGTTTGACGACCGCTGTTGCCTGTGCAATCGTCGAACCTTTCAGCCGGGCACGCAAGAAATCGAGTGCGACGTTTAGCTGCGTATCATGAACCTTATCTTTGAAATCTTCAAATTTCCATTTATCCGATTGGGTCACATCAATGTCAGGGAGAATACCCCCCGTCTTAGGAATGCGATTTCCGTCCTCATCATGCTTGAAGTTTAGATCGACATGTTTCGGCGGATAGTAGAGCGATGTCGTCAGACGCAGCGCGGAGCCATCCTCCATGGGAATAAGGGTCTGTACACGTCCCTTACCATAGGTGCGTCCACCAATGATCGTGCCAGCGCCGTAGTCCTTGACGGCGCCCGTGACGATCTCCGATGCCGAAGCGCTGTTGTCGTTGACCAGCACGACCATCGGGACGTGGTTCGTATAAGCGGTATCGACAGGGCGCAGCTGGCGTCCGTTTTCCCTTCCACTTCCCTCTTTGATCCAGACCGCGACGTTGTGCAGCTCCGGTGTCTTATCGGCAGGAATGAGAATGCTGGCGACATCGATCGCCGTCTCGAGCAGTCCGCCAGGATTGTAACGCAGGTCGAAAACCAGCGCCTTCATACCCTGCTTTTCTAAATCCTCGAAAGCGTGATTCATCTGCTCGACGCTCTTCTCATTGAACTCTTTGAGCAGTATATGCCCGATCTTGTTCTGGTTGTCTTCCATCCAGTATTTGACGATCGGCGGCTCTACCCGCGCGCGGGTGATGTCGAATTCCATCGGAGCTTTGCCGCGCACAATGCCGATACGAACGTGCGTACCGCCCTTGCCCTTGATCAGCTTGATGACATCATTGATGTCCTGCCCGATCACCGATTTGCCATCGACCCGGGTGATCACATCATCGGGTTTGATGCCGACTTTCTCAGCGGGACCCGTCTCGATCGGCTCCGTCACCTTGATATCTTTATTCTTCGGGTCTTGCGAGAGATAGGCGCCGATACCCTCAAAATCGCCGTGTGTGGTCGCCAGCATCTGATTCCACTCGTCGGGATCAAGGAAACTGGAGAACATATCGCGCAGGCTGCCGACCATTCCTCGTATCGCCTCATAGGTGAGCTGCCGAGATTTCTTGTTGTCGATCGCGTCGCCGTAGTGATTCTTCGTCAGCAGCGCAAGCGCGGTTTTATAGTTCTCGACCGGGTCTGCCGCATCACCGACAGCTGTTGAAGTGTCCTTTTCCAGATGCGATGTCGTCGCATTGCTGACATCGAACTGCACGATCTGCTCGGTCGAAGCGATCTGAATTCCCTGCTTCTGACGGTTGCCACCAGCATAGCCTGCCATCAGTGAGACAGAGACCAGCCCGACCATCGCCGGCGCAATCAGATAGCGGGAAAATCCCGAAGTGTTGGAGGCTTTCAAGTCTTTCATCGTCAGCGTGTTCCTGTTTTGTAAGGCAATGCCCAAGATCGGGCGGCAGTCAAACTGAAATTACAGAGCAATCGAAATGATTATGCTGCTGGAAGAATGCCGAATACTAGCCAAGTAAGGCGATTGCGCGCTCCAGTCCAATATCGGTTTTACCGTCGGAATTTATCACGACGACATCGGGTTCGATGCCTTTCGCGAGATCGGCGCCCGAAGACGCGAATATATGCCGCGTCGCGATCTCGACGCCGGTTCCGTTTTTAAGCGGGGCGAATAGCTGCAATACATTGTCGCCGAAGGTGTGCGCGCCAACGATACGAGCTTTGGAAGCCTCACGCAGTGCGGATGCTACCATCTCCGAAAGGTTCGCAGTGCCATGATCGACCAGAATCACAAGCGGCGTGTTGACTCTATTTTCGGACGTTACTTTGAGCGCTTCGCGCTGACCGCCAGCTTTACGCTCCAGCTGCGCGACGGTGCCACCCGGCGTCAGACGTGCCAGCAGCTTCCGCGCCGAGGTATACCCATCGACGTGCGTCTTCTCCTCGGCGGTCATTCCGCCGGGATTGCGGCGCAAGTCCAGTATCAGTCCTTTTGAACCGCCCGTTTGCGCGAATTTAGTCAGCGCGGAGTCGAACGCCGTGGTCGCCTTCGCATTGAACTGCCGCACCTGTAGATAGCCGATATGGCTGCCAACCGTGCTGAAAGTGACTGGCTCGACTTTGGTCTCAGCGGTGGTCGCCTGTACCTCGATCGGCTTCGCCTGCCCGCCACGTTCTAGACTGATCTTATAGGTCTTGCCCTGCCCGGTCGAGAGCTGTCGCAGCGCTTTAGGGTAGGTCAGACCGCTGGTGAATTTCTTCTCGACGACATCGAACTGTTCACGCTTTTTGACGTCATTCTCATTCGTCTTACGTATCCGGTCGACATCAGCGAGTATCGAATAGGCGATGATCCAGTGTCCGTCGATCCCGGTAATGCGGTCGCCAGACTTGATGCCGGACTTCTCAGCGGGACTACCGGGCATCACATCGACGACCGTCACATAACGGTAGTCGACATCTTCTTTTTTGTCTTTTGTGATCGTCAGCACCGCGCCGATGCCTGTAAAATTGCCTTCCAGGGCATCCTGTCGCATTTTGCGCATATCCGCTTCGAGGAACATAGTCTTTGGGTCGTCGAGCGAAGCGTACATCCGGCTGACGGCGCCATTATTGATCTTGCTCGCGGGTATATCATTTATTTCGACGAACTCGCGCTGCACATGTTCGAGCACATTTTCGAAGATATCTACGGGTGCGACGTTTGGATTCGCCTCCTGTGCGCCGCCGATGCCGCCCGCCAGCCCCGAATCGCCAACTCGCGCAATCAGGCGGCGCTCTATCGATTTCAAGGAGTGATTGCCAGCGCCGATAGTTCGCCCGAGCAAAAACGCAACCGGGATCACGCTGACGACCGCTATCGATTTAAAGGTATTTTTTGCAGTAGGAACCACGACTTGCCTCCGTCAACGAAACTTCTATTCAAAGGTACGCGCAACAACACTTCTCTTACATATACGATCGGTAGAATTAGCCTCGCAGAGGAGTCGTTGAAGATCATCCGCGTCGGACTGTATATGATTACGTTATAGTACGCGGCACGTGACCAAATAATCCCGCACATAGTCTCTTCAATTTCGTGGGACAGTGCGAGCCGTGATATTGCACCAAAAACTCGCGAGAACTGCCAGCGAAGACGCACATGTTCTTTCTCTAATGCCATTATACCAAAGCGGGGCGGGGGTGTCAATTTATGTTTTGCTTGCAGGTTCAGTGGCAGCTCGCAGCAACGTATCCGGCTCGTGAACAATCGATCCAGAGGCGGGCAGCAGAAGGTCTGCTGTGTTGTGATTTGATGCTCGCAGCAAGGTGTGCTTTCCCATTACGGCACGTTGCTGCAAGAATGGCAGGCACGCTTCTGCCGCCTCGCGTACTTTCTCGTTCTTGCTGGTCGCCAATACCTTTTCGACAGCGGGCAACGAAGTTTCATCCCCAACCTGCTCCAGCGCCTTGAGGATGGCAAGAGCGTAGTCTAGTCCTTCGGACGATTCCCATTTCCAGGAATGACACCGCGCTAATTCGCGATTGAGCGCGGTTATGTGATGTGGAAGCAGATGAGGTTTATCGCTCGCTCGGAGTTGTGGCAAAAGACGCGACAGCGATCGCCGGAGAGATTCGTTTGTTTGAGTATCCAAGGAAAGCAGCATGACTGAATCGAGTAGCGGTCCGACAAGCCGCACATCATCTAAGCAGCATAATAATCTGTTGGTTCGCATTCCACGAACCGACGCTATAACGATTCCTGCGATACCGAGGAATCGAATTCCTCCCGTGAGCACCTGATAAATAGCAGGCCGGGGTCGGGGCAAGATTACAATCAGAGCTATATCGATGAGGGGACCTGCCAGCATCAAACCTAAAAAGAACCATCGAAGCCGAGTCCGAAGCTGTCGTTCAGATGCGGCGAGAGAGCAGAGGATCGCAAGACCCTCGTCGCCGAGGGCGACGATCTCTGCGCCCATATGATGGCGGTTACTCGACGTATTGATAAGCTGTCTGACTTTTTTGGTCAGATCCTGGGTTGTCGACTGATCATTTATTGGCTCGTCTACGGTTTCCATCACTTTGCCTTGATTGAGTGGAGCTCTATTAATTATCACCTGATTTATGTCTTCTGGAATCGACCGCATTGGCAAGTCATCTATCGGCTATTAAATCGCATGGTCGATTATTCGAGCCACTTTGTCGTTCTCGTCCAATTGGAATGAGCTTGCCAAGTGCGCAAAGGATACGTAGGCACCGGAAGACTCGATCTGGCATTGTGTCGATATCCCACCGCAGACGGCGACCACCTCCTGATTAGACATTCCGACCTTTATCCTCCCTTCGATTGCCATCTCGCTGGCAAGCATAGGCAAAGCGCGCTCCACGAGTCTGTCTGACCAGCGACGATACCAGGCGCCGAAGGTCAGGTCGGTCGGAAAGAAATCCTCCCTGCCTTCCCATATCGTGCCATAAGCCGGACCGTTTACAACCAGAAACAAGACGATGCCAGAACCCATATGACAGAGCGCTAATGCTCCGGGTACGCCGGGAAAGTTGTCCGGGTCGATCAGTGCCTCGGTCTCCTCCTCCGAAAGCGATTCGGATGACTCGACAAAGGGAAACGGCTTGCACAGGTCAGACCATTTGGCAGCGTCTTCGAGGGTCTGCAAGCCATAATACGGTCCCGCGCCGCTTCTGCCCATGAAGAGCTGCGATGGGGGTCCGATTCCACCATTACCCGCTTCTTTCAGGAAAAGACGATAGTCGTCGGGCAATCGAATTGCGTGCTGTTGTTCGAAGGCGATTAGTTCGGCTTCTGTCAGAGTCGGACCGAGTCGATAGTGATGCTGCTCTGAACCGAACACGCGATAGGCTGGGTCCTCCTTTTGCATCCGGTCCAGTAGCAGTTTGATGTTTCCGATATCTTGAGACAACATTCTTTATAGGATCGACCTTTCTGCCAATCGACCACAGGACAGCAGAGACAGAAACTTGGTCAGGACAAGCGATTTTCCGTTCGCGTTCCTACTCATCCTCGCTTTCGCCCCAGAACGTGGTGGCCTGTTGCAGTAGTTTATCGAAGGTGTCGACGATCACCTGCCTACGTTCCTCTTTGTAGCCAGCTTTGGGTTCGAGGTCATCGATCTGCTCATCGTAAATCGCGAGATAGCCAACTTTCCATGCGCTGACGATGGCGGGCTTTGGTGGCGGCGCGTGACAATGTTCATGCAGAGTAGACAGTATAGCAACAGTCGGCACAATTACCGCTTCTCCCATTTCATCGATGGGACTGCACTCCTCGTCAGCCAGACATTCGTCTATTTTGACTGCCAGTGTGTGCGCCAGTTCGTCGACATAATCGAGCGCGGAGTCGTTTTCAAAGTTTCCTACACCCCATGTACCCATGATACATACCTTTCTCAACTTATTGGGCGAATGCCCGCTTCACAAATGCCACACTTGAAAGAGAAACTGTAGCTTAGCTTTCTATTCACTATTCAGGTGATTGATCGGTATTCTGATCGCCCTGAGGACTTATTTGCGCTTTACCCTCACAATGGTTTCAGGGCAAACAGGCTAAAACGCGCCAAATCAATACTCCGTGTAGGATCAGGTCTGATACATGTCATACAAACAACGCTAAACAACAGTATAGAAAGCTAGCGAAGGACATTTCCCATTTGGAGACAGGTGAAAAATCACTCCGGGAGAAGCTGACAGGGTCGATTTCGAGACAAATCTGACTGTACAAGCAAAACTTGAGCAATATTTTTCGTAAATGCGTTGACACGAAGGTTAGCAAATGTTATACTTGTCCGGTCGTGCAGGTCGCACGGCAGGTATATACCGTAAGGAGGACGCACTACATGCCATCAGGTAAGGTCAAATGGTTCAACGATGCCAAGGGGTACGGCTTCATTGAAACCAACGAAGGCAAAGACATCTTCGTACACTATTCCGCAATCCAGAAGGACGGCTTCAAGACGCTCGCCGAAGGACAGGAAGTCTCCTTCGACATCGTAGACGGAGCCAAAGGCCCCCAGGCTGCGAACGTGACTTCGCCCGCTTAGGAACACACTCTGCCGAAGCTTTTGTCGATGTGGCAGAAATTATCCCCCAACTACCAGCCTAATACATAAACGAGCATCCTATTCGTACCTGCAACTGCTCAAATACGAAGCCGTCTTATTTCATTTATCCTCTACATCCCCCAAACTCCGCTCGACGGACAGCAATCTGAGGTTTATACCGGTCTCTCACGAGCAATCGCACCAGATACCGGTTTTTTATCGTCACACGACAGGCGCTGTCATGGAATCTACTCACGTGATATCTACTGTCAAATCGAGAGACAAACCGGAACAGCCTGAATCACCGAAAAGGCTTTCCTTCAAGGGCGAGACGAATACCTGCTCTGCGGAACTTCGCTCGCAGTCGAGACGTAAGCGAGGTAGCGAGTAGAAATGCGTCGCTGCCGAATGCAACCGACTGCGAAGCGGGAAAAGCGCCGCCCTGCACAGACGTAGGGGAATACTTTTGCTGCCGACGCATCGGAAATCAGGCAATTCAGCGAGAATCAACAGGAGGTTACAAACATTATGAGCAATGCCACCGCGGTGACAACGAGTGATTTTGATCAGCAGGTACTGAAGTCGGAACTGCCCGTCGTCGTCGATTTTTGGGCGGTCTGGTGCGGACCTTGCAAGACGATTGCGCCGCATCTCGATGCGATCGCTACCGACTACGCTGGTCGAGTGAAAGTGGTGAAAGTGAACATCGACGATGAGCGTGAAGTCGCCGAGAAGTATGACATTCGCTCGATCCCGACACTGCTTTTTTTCAAGGACGGGAAAGTCGTCGATCAGGTCGTCGGCGCAGTTCCGAAATCCAACATCG
Organism: Chthonomonadales bacterium; assembly: GCA_038216735.1. Lineage (GTDB taxonomy): Bacteria > Armatimonadota > Chthonomonadetes > Chthonomonadales > Chthonomonadaceae > JBBQPY01. The sequence continues at coordinate 9,331 of JBBQPY010000067.1, read as the reverse complement.
CCGCCAAGCTGGAAACCATTCTCTAGGCTTTGTCAGGTGATCCCCGTGTAGTGTAGGACGAGGTAGTTCGTTCCGCTAAATTACTGGCAGACAGATTCTGTTCGCATCAGAGCAGAAACTGTCTGCCATTCTTGTTGTCTAACAGAATCGAGACCCCTTCGAGATTATGCCAGGGGTGCCTGCCGAACTCTCCACGTACGCATGGGTGAGCGCACCGATCAGCGTTCTCAGTTGTCACGAGCAACTGTTATTTTCCACCCTGACCGGAGGTATCTTTACCAGATTTGTCTGCGGAGTTGTCTTTGGCATAGGGGACTTTCGCTTCGCGCATTAGCCTGAGAACGGGTACGATTCGCGGATTATTGAGCAGCGTATCGACGACAAAACTCGCAAACCACTGATCGTCCGTGCCTTCCAGAAGGGTAGCTCGGGCAGGTTTACTTGCTTTGTCGTACGCTACGGCAGTCTTGAATTGCTCCGGCGTCAGGATTTTTTGCAGTCTGTCACAGACATTGGCGAGATTCTTCCCATTGATTTTGTCCCGTTTAACAAGCAGTTCCCGATCCGCTTTCTTGATTTTCTCGTCAAAATCTTTCGGTATCGGCTCCCCGCGCAGGGCGGCTTTCTTGACGGCGCGAATATCATCCGTTATTTTGCTCAGGATCGGTCCTGGCATCTGACTAATGTCCCGATCATAAACCACACGCGCTGCCACGAGAATCGTCACCATGTTGTCCAACTGCTCAACGGTGAGTTTCAGCGGCAAGAGTGGTCGCATTCCGGTGATGTCGTCGAGATCGGCGACGATCGCAGCCACTTCTTTGGGCGGTACACCGATTGGTTCCTGACGCGCCCTGGCTGGCTCGAGCGCTCGGACAGCAGGCAGGCAGCCTCCTACCAGGAGTAACATCCCAACACTGGCTGTGAGCGAAGTCTGGCGGAGTAGAGATTGAGGCATTCGCAGCTGCCAGCGCCGCAACCTCCGATACGATCGTGCAATCGACTGTTTGATATCTGGCGCGCAAGACTGCCCAGAATCGCCTTGCGACTGAGATAAACGTAGGGACATCATAGGACCTCCAAAGAGTGGGAATGAGAGTTGATTTACACGCAATTTACGCTACATCAGGCGTAATGGCATTTGGAAAGGTTACTGTCCTATCGGGAACCGTACCTTCCCTTGTAAATAAAATAGAGAGCGTAAATTCTGCGCGGGTGGTAACTTCATTATGACGCAACTCCGTATCAAATGCGATACCAGTCTCACAGCGATACTCACGCTCACAGAGAAACCTACCTTGCGCATACGAACGGTTTGACGTGCACTAAAAGTATCTGGCAGTCAACGGGTTCGGCAAAGTGAGCACGCCCATTTGTAGCCGACGTTCATATCTGAAAGCAATCAGCTCATGCATGAAACACTCCCGGATTATCTCAAAAAGCGCGTGGAGCGTAGTTTTCGGCATCTCCTACTGCAGGTGGAGTCTGTCCCGGAAGAAGACGCTTTTCGTTTTCGCTATCCCGACTGGGCGCCTCACCGTTGGGGTATCGGGCAGGATGGCTCGATTGCTGGGATCGTCTATCATGTCGCAGCCTGGAAAGCGATGACTTTGCCCGTCTTTCTGCCCGGCGGCAGGGTATACGGGCTGCCGGATTTCGATCGCGCTGCAGCGCCCGATCCCGGAGACTGGACAGGTATCAAAAAATGGCTTCTCGAAGTGGGGACAGCCTGGAATGCCGCCGTCGAGGCGCTTTCGGATTCCGATTTCGACATAATCCACGAATGGGAAGGCGCGACGATGCCGCTGAGTTTGTTGATCACCGAGATTATGGAGCACGATATACAGCATGCTTCCCAGATCGAGTACCTGCGGCAGAGACTGCTTGTCGAGCCCACATCGGCTTGATCTGCCCGGCGATGTTGTATAATGAAAGAGAGCATGCGGCAATAGGATACGCTTGCTGAATGATCGAGCTGCGCTTTATCGACTTCTCCTGGCTGTCATTCGTTACCGTCCTATCATGCTCGTCCCTCTTGCAATTTTCATCCGCTGCTGAAAGCGCGCATGGCGCGTTGCCGAATATTGGAGCCGCACTATTATGACCAAATCACTCACAAATACGATCACGCTAGTTCTGGCATGTGCCGGGCTGCTGTTGACGATCCTCCTGACGATCGAACACTATGCTCCTGATTCGAACCTTCTGCCCTGCTCTAAAGGCGGAGGGGGCTGCAGCAGTACGCTCAAGAGCGCCTATGCACAGGTCGGGCCGATTCCTACTTCGCTGCTCGGCTTCGGTATGTACGCCGTGTTCGCAGGGCTCTGCCTGAAGCGGCACAAGCAGTTGATTACCGACCGTGATGCCGAAACACGTCGTGCCGCAGCGTATGCGGGCGATGTTTCCAACCCTAGCGATACCGCTTCGGGCTCCGCTACCTCTACGGACGCACCCTTTTCTGTATCTGTTTCTGCTCCTGTCGGTTCACGTGCGGCGATACGTCAGCTTGATATGGCTGTCTGGGGTCTCGCACTCGTCGCATTCGTGATCTCTGTCTGGCTGCAGTATGTATCGATCTTTGGCCTCAGAAGTTTCTGTCCCTACTGCTTTACCTCCGCAACACTTGTGACGATAATCTTCGCGATCGCTTCACGAGACTATCTGCTCGATGGGCGCGCTCTGAACGGCGAGCAGAAACTGCTCGGTGGGGTTCTGGCGTTCATCGGGGTGCTGATCGGCTTTATGGTCATACCGCAGATACAGGAAATGCTGAGGCAGCCGCTGATCTCCGTACAGCCGACTTTTGCGCCCGAACTGCAGTCGGTCGTCGAGACCAAAGACATGCACATAAAAGGCGATCCGAAGGCGCGCCTGCTGCTGATCGAGTTCGGAGACTACCAGTGTCCGCACTGTAAAGTCGTCGCGCTGGAGATGGAAAAAGCGATCGCACAGCATAAGGAGCTCAGAATAGCTTTCCGCAATTATCCACTGCCAAATCACCAGTGGGCGAAGCAAGCCGCCGCCGCCGCCGAAGCCGCCGCTCTCCAGGGGAAGTTCTGGGAAATGCATGACGCGATCTACGCGCAGCAGGAAAAGTTTGAGCTGCCCTCCTTCAAAGCCAGCGACTTCAGCGATATGGCGAAGCAAATCGGACTGGATGTACCGAAATTCGAGACGGATATGGAAAGCAAAAAGGTTGTCGATCGAGTTGCTTCCGATATGGATGCAGGCGAAACAGTCCATATCCAGTCGACTCCGACGCTTTTCATGGTTTCGCCGACGAATCCGAATAAGGTCACACGTTTCGGCACAAATGCCGTCCTGACAAAAGCGCTCGCCGACCCGAACGACCCAATCTGGAAGTAGGATAATGACACTGTCAGGGCAGTAGTCCGTAATGTGCTCTGTCACGACCTAAACTCGCCTCTACTTTGATCGGCACTATCACCATACTATAGCGAGCATTTATAGGGCGCTGCTTGCTGCGCCCTATGTTGATCAGGCTGTTGCCCTTTCCATCAGGCAGCATGTCATCTACCGACCCTATGAGACACGTTAATAAAATCAGAGCCCTGAGAATCATGGAACTGTTCGAGAGAAAGCCTACGATGCGAAACACGATTCTGCTTGCAATACTCGTTCTTGGCGCGATTCGTCTGCCCAATTCAGTTCGAGCAGAAGAGCTCGTCTGGGCGACAGGGCGCGTGGTCGATGCCGACGGCAGACCGATGGCGAACGCACAGGTTGCGGTTTACGACGATGTAAATAAGGTTTCCGACTATGCGCGAACCGACAGTCTTGGCGAGTATGCGGTTGCCGTTCCACGCCGTGTGCTGCATCTGGAGCGTCGTCATGGACATGGATTTATCGCGGAGGTTTTCGGCGGCGTATCGCGGCTTGTGATCGGCACTGTCGGCTTCGTCGCCAATCCGCTGCGCGCGGGGGTTCGAGCCGTCACATCGAGTCAGGCGGCGGCGTTTGCCGATCCGCTGACCAAAGGCGGCATCGCTGTCGGTGGCGCGGTCATCGATAAAGCATTATTTGTCGTCACTCCGAGACCGCGCAGAAGAACCGAACTCGAAGAGCGTAAAATGCCCGGCGCGCTGCTCGTCAAAGTGATCGCGCCTGATCGAAGCGATATCGTCGGTGTGGCTAGAATCTACTGGCTTCAGGACGAAACGTTTCGGGCTGGCGGCAAGCAGACACACACCCTCGCAGCCTGGATTGATCCGGTTGAGCTGGCGCCTGCCGGTTCCGACAAGCCTTCGCGCATCGACGGACGGTATCTGACATTCACGGCGGCCCGTATCGAACCAAGCCTTGCCGAACATGGTCAACTCGTGCGTATCTCTGCCGTTTTGATCTCCCCGCCCTCACCGATTGTGCGTTGTATCGTTGTGGCGCGTAATAGCCGCACGGGTCAAAAGTGGGAATTGACGCCTGCCGGAAATGGGCGTTACAGCTGCGAATTTGCGATCGACAAACATTTCCCGTTCGACGATCAGACGATCAGCTTGATCGCCTATGCCGCGGATGAGCGGCGCCCTGGCCACCGCCCGGACGCCGAGCGCGCGATCGAAGGAGCGGGAATGTGGAACCCGAAGCAGCCTTTCCAGTACGATCCCCTGCTCGTCGTCAGCCGCAGCCGCGCCGACCTCACTCTCACTGTCTTACGCCCTCATAAGCAGAAACAACGTTAGCTTTCTGAATTAATTTACAATGTCGGCCGTATGCATTCCTCATTTCATTTTCCCAATCATTTACCTTCTGTAATCGATCAAGCACTACTTTCCTCAGATCACAATTTCGCGTTTTCCATAAATTGCGCCATAATTACCACATTCCATACGCTAGGCGGATCGATATGCTGGCGGAAACGTTCACAGACGCTTCGAACGCTTAGCGTAATCCTGCGATGCTGTCATTCGTAGATTCAAGCAAGAGGTGGCTTTTGACGACGAGCGGGCACAAAATACGGATCGGGACGCGGGGCAGTCTGCTGGCGCGGACGCAGACGGAATGGGTCGCAGCGCAACTGCGCGAATTGCATCCCGGTCTCGAAGTCGAAATACAGATCATTCAGACCACGGGCGATCTGCGGCGCGATGTGCCGTTCGCGCAGGTCGGCACAAAGGGAATGTTTGTCAAAGAGATCGAACAGGCGCTCCTCGACGGCACAATCGACCTCGGCATCCATAGCCTCAAAGACATGCCCGGAGAGCAGCCCGACGGTCTCGAACTCGCCTGCATACCGAAGCGCGAAGATCCACGCGACGCCCTGCTGACTCGCGACGGCTGTAGTTTCGACGCGCTGCCACAGGGCGCAATTGTCGGCACGAGCAGCATTCGGCGTCAGGCGCAGCTACTTGCGGCACGACCCGATTTAAAGCTCGTCGAACTGCGCGGCAACCTGGACACGCGACTACGCAAACTCGACGAAGGGCAATATCAGGCGATCGTCCTCGCGTGCGCCGGGCTGAACAGGCTGGGACTCGGACACCAAATTTCGGATGCGCTGTCGCCCGCTCTATGCGTTCCCGCTGTTGGGCAGGGCGCACTCGCTTTGGAAGTTCGAACCGGCGATCGGGCTTTGCAGCAACTGCTGATGCCCCTTCAGCACGCAGACAGCGCGGTGGAAGTCGAAGCGGAACGCGGTTTTCAGAGCGAACTGGCAGGCGGCTGCACGATTCCTGCAGGCGCGCTGGCGACCGTCCAGGGCGAACAGATTACGCTGATCGCTGTGATCGCTGCGCCAGACGGTTCGGAAAGCCTCCGCGAAACAATGCAGGATCGACGCACGAACGCAAGGCAGCTGGGCATCGATGCTGCCCGACGTCTGCTCGATAGAGGCGGACGCGAATACATTGAGGATAATATACATTAGAAGGGTGATCGTTTCCAATGCTCGTCAAAGTCGACTATCTCGTGATCGGCAGCGGTCTGGCGGGGCTGACCTACGCGCTCAATCTCGCACAGCACGGCTCCGTCGCGCTGCTCACAAAAAAGACACGTTCGGATGCCAATAGTTCCTGGGCGCAGGGCGGAATCGCAGGCGTCCTCGCTGACAACGATTCGTTCGAGATGCATAAACAGGACACACTCACGGCTGGCGCAGGACTTTGCCACGAAGACGCTGTCGATATACTCGTGCATGAGGGACCGGAGCGGATTCGAGAGCTGATCGCGCTCGGCGCACAGTTCAATATGGAGACCGATGCACAGGGACAGGAGGTACTGTCGCTCGGCAGAGAGGGCGGTCACTCGCGCAATCGGATCGTGCATACGGCCGACTATACTGGCTGGGAATGCGAGCGCACGCTGCTCGAGGCAGTGAAGGCGCATCCAGAAATCCAGGTCTACGAACACAACTTCGTAACCGATCTGATCGTGCGCACCGTTGTCGATCCGCGGGAAGCAGAGGCAGATCGAGCAAAGGAACAGGCGACAGAAAGCAAGACGAAAGTCTGCATCGGCGCCAATACACTGCATGGTGAGACGAGCGAGCAGACGATCTTTCATGCCCGCGCAACGTTGCTGGCGACGGGAGGCTGCGGACAGGTCTACGAACATACTACCAACCCGCTCGTCGCGACGGGAGATGGCGTGGCGATGGCATGGCGCGCGGGAGTGCCGATCGCGAACATGGAGTTCATTCAGTTTCATCCGACGACGCTCTACCATCCCAACGCTCGCGCTTTCCTGATCACGGAAGCGCTCCGTGGCGAGGGCGGAATCCTTCAGCACGCCGATGGCGAGCAGTTCATGGCACGTTATCATCCGCTGCGTGAGCTGGCGCCCCGCGATATCGTGGCGCGCGCGATCGTCAGCGAGATGAAACGGCGTGACGTTCCCTGCGTCTATCTCGACGTCTCGCACCTCGACCCCGATTTCCTGAAAGCGCACTTTCCGACGGTTTACGACCGCTGCCTGAGCGTCGGCATCGACATCACGCGCGAACCGATCCCGATCGTTCCAGCGCAGCACTATCAGTGCGGCGGCATCGTGACCGACCTGCAGGGAGCAACGGCAATTTCGCGTCTGTATGCCGCCGGTGAGGTCGCCTGTACGGGAATACACGGTGCCAATCGGCTCGCCTCCAACTCGCTGCTCGAAGCGATGGTTTTCGGTTATCGTGCGGCACATTGTACTTTGGAGCGGGACCACGACTTTCTGCCCACACGCGCTGACGAAACAACGGCTGCCCCTCGGAATCCGCAGCATCTGGAGCCGACGCGGCACCTGCCGCTCCTGCAGGTGAGCGCGATTCGGGAGCGCGTCCAGCAGGTGATGCAGCGTCGGGTAGGCATCGTGCGCTCGACTGCCGACTTACTGGCTGCTCAGGAACAGGTACAGGCGTGTCTAGAGGAACTTCATGGAGGGCTTCCGACGACTGTGGAGGGATGGGAGGCGATCAACATCGCGCAGGTCGGTCTGATCATCATAGAGTCCGCGCTCCGACGCCATGAGAGTCGGGGGCTGCACTTCACGACCGATTACCCCGAGACACTCGAAAGCGAAAAGCACGACACGGTACTTTCGCTCGAAACCACTATCGACATTACTGCAGAAGCAAACAGCGTGGAGAATTTACCGCTTGCGTCGGAAGTCCTGCTCACCGCCTGAGACCTCAGAACCCTTCCGAAACCCCCTCTCCCGACGTTTCGGGAAGAGGGGGAGTAAATTCAGCGTTCTCAGAGGGGTTGAATAGTTACGTATTAGTCTATAATTCTAACTCTTCCTGCTTCGCTGCTTCCTGCATACGCTCGGCTTGCTGATAGGAGACGTTGGAGCCGTAGAGCGGGAAATCGAAAGCGCGCCCTTCGAGCAAGTCTTCGATCGTGCGGATCTGCAGCGCTTCGACGCGTCTGCCGACACCCGACGGAGGCTGATAGTAGCCCGCGGCAAGCGCAGCTTCGCGCATCGGTTTGGTCGGTGTCTCCAGACAGACGAAGAAGGCGAGCTGTGCTTTTTCCGTATGCATCACGCCGAGCAGATCGCGAATCTGGTTGGCGGTGACGTGTCCTCCCTTGATCTGCACGACCGCTTTGGACGGCTTTTTCGGATTGTCGTGGAAGTAGGCAATGCCGTCGATGCCCTTGTCCGCGCCCTTCTTTTCCTGCGGGAGCGCCGGGATCAGTCCCACTGCCCACATCTCGAAATCCTTGTGCGTCGGCTCTTTGTCATAAAGCATTTTTGCCCCCGCAAGATCGGTGGGTAGTCCTTCGACATCGAAGGCGATCCGCTGCGCCGGGTCTTCTTTGCTGAGCAGGCGGGCATCTTTTGCGCCGAAAGTATCGAACAGGCGCTTCTGTATCAGGGATGTGGCAATCGGCGTAATATCGATGCCGATCCAGTTTCGTTCTAGTTTCTGAGCGGCGACAATCGCAGTACCGCACCCGCAAAAAGGGTCGAGGATGACGTCACCAGGATTGCTGGAAGCGGCGATAATGCGCTCCAACAGGGCTAGAGGCTTCTGGGTCGGGTAACCGAGCCGCTCCTTCGACTGAGATTGAACAGGGAGAATATCCGTCCATGTATCGCCGACGGGCGTTCCCTCCTGCTCATCCAGGAACCGCTTGTAAGCAGGGACATTTCCTGGCTTCGACTGTATTACCAAACCCGCGTCATACGCCTTCTGCATTCTATCTTTGGTCCAGCGCCAGACGCGGGTTACGCCGAGAAATTCATACTTTAAGTTCGGACGATTAGGATTGGGATTTGCGAGATTGTCGAGTCTATACCGACGCCCTGTAGCTTCGTCCACGTATTTGTAGAAGTCCTCGACATACTGAGGATCGTGATTCGTATACTGTGGATTCCAGGTCGTCTTTTCAGTTTTCCCGAATCTAAAGATGACATCGTGGTTTTTAGCGAATCGCGTAAAAGCGAGTCCCTTTGCGCTCGTCCTCTTCCAGATGATCTCATTGCCGAAGTTTTTGGGGCTGAAGATGCAGTCGAGGATCAGTCGGAGGTAGGCGGAAGCGGTCGGGTCGCAGTGCAGGTATAGGCTGCCAGTGGGTTTCAGGACGCGATGCAAATGATACAGGCGCGGCGCCATCATAACGAGATAAGCCAGCACGTCATTTTCGCCGAGCGCATTGTGGAAACCGTGCATCAGTTCGATGACTTTGGGCACCGGACAGAGAGTCGTGAAATCTTCCCACGCTGTTGCCGCGCCCGCCCAATTCCAGGTGTCGCCAAACGCCTTGATCTGCGCGGGTGAGTCCGTTCCGCTCTGTTCGCGGAACAGCACATTGTAGTCGCGGCTGGAGTTGAACGGCGGATCGAGGTAGATGAGGTCTACGCTCTCGTCGGAAATATGGCGTCTGAG
>JBBQPY010000066.1:0-24967 GCA_038216735.1 Chthonomonadales bacterium | reverse complement strand
CGCCACAGTCCGCAAAGTCACTGCCGACATGAAAACGGACGAGGACAAGGCGAAGGCGATCTACAACTGGGTGTCGAACAAGACACGATATGTCGGGATCGAGTTCGGAATCTCCGCCTTCAAGCCGCACAGCGCGGCTGATGTACACGACAAACTGTACGGCGACTGCAAGGACAAAGCGAACCTGCTTATTACAATGCTGGGCGTAGCAGGAATCAAGGCGCATCCGGTGCTGCTCCACGCTGCTGAGCGACGCTCCGTCAGCACGGGTTTGCCGACGCTGAATGCCTTCAATCACTGTATCACGCTCGCCGAGGTCGGAGGCAAAGACGTCTGGCTCGACGCAACTGCCGAGACCTGCGCCTATGGCGACATTCCCGACAGCGATCGGGGAGTCGAAGCGCTCGTCGTTCGTAAAGGCATCGGCAAGTTCGAGACGATACCGGTCTATACGCCCGCCGAAAATGGCGTCGATCTATCGCAGAAGATTCTTCTCAAACCCGACGGCGGCGCGGACAATACGGCGGAAGTCGTGATGCGCGGACAGGCAGGGCAGGAGATACGCGCCTCGGTTCGTACGCTCAAAATGGATCAGCGCAAAGAGATGATGGAGCGTCTGGCGGCGAGTTTCGCGGCAGGCGGCAAAGTCGGCGATTTCACGCTGCCGGACGGCGACAGCAAAGAGGGTCCGTTCGTGATGAATATGATGCTTGTCGCGCCGCGTTATGCCAGGAAAACGAGCAGTTTACTGCTGCTTCCCATGCCGAACTGCGTCGTGAGCGGAACCAAGCGCAGTCCCTACACGAAAGATAAACGAGTCTATCCTATCGTCTCCGAGGACAGTTCGCAGCTGAAAAGCGAGACCATTTTCACCCTGCCAGCGGGCTATACGATCGAGGACGTTCCCGCCGACATCGACCTCGTCAGTCCGCTGCAGGAGTACCACCGTAAATCGACGCGATCGGCCGACGGCAAAACGCTGACCGTCTCGGATGTCTTCACCGAGAAGCCTGGCGTCTCTCCGGCCAGCGACTATCTGAAAATCAAAACGTTCTATGACGACCTTCTCAAAACCGGCGACGACCAGATCGTGCTCAAGAAAACACCCTGATCTCGTCTCCGAACAAGGCAGTAGGAGGGAGACAAAAGGCGGAACTCTACCCCGACGCTTTACTTGTCAAAGGTAGTGCATTTTGCTGCGCTATGAACGAACTCTCCGCTAGCTGCTCTTCGTGAGGAGAGGTCAGGCCGAAACTCAACACAGCCCTTTCTTTTTGTTAAGAAAGGGCTGTGTTGACATCTCACGAAGTGTCGGGAATAAGGTTGATTTGGAATCAGTAGACGGGTGGATAGTAGGAGTGATATAGTCCTTCCGCCAGCATCAGCGGGATGGGATCGACAGTATAGCTGCCATTAGGCTTGGGCTCATCGACATAGGTGGCGAGAAGCGAAGCGATCCCACAGATCGCGACCATAATCATCGCAAAGGCACCCAATGCCAGAAATGCGCTCTCAAGGAAGCTCTGCCAGATTGTGTTCATATCCATCATTCGTGTCGTCTCCTCTGTCGTCTCGCTTGTCTCGATTTTCGTTTGCAGAGTGCAACGCTAACTGCGTTGATAATGACATTAGTGTAGGACATGGCAGGGCCAACTGTCTGAGAGATATCTCACATATCCGGTGTGAAATTGTCCCGAATTTGGCTGATTTTCACAAAATAAACATCCTTCGACATTCAAGCCTTTGGTGTAGGCATTACCGTGCCTCTGCAGGGTAATCTGCGGAGAAGTTTGAGCATCTTCTTATTGGACGAGGACGTCGGGATTCTGATTGCCGCCCGGAAACTTTCGCGGCGATTTATAGCGCGATGATAGCAAATAGAGACGAATTGCAGGAGCTGCATATCCGCGGCAAAATTTACAATTTTGTACCCGCTGAAGCATTGGAAACGTCACTATATACCCTGCCTTCAGTTTTGCAATTACAGGCATAAAATCTATATTCGCTTCCCTATGCCCGAAGGTTCAGGAGAGGGAGTTTGGTGAGGGTGAATAGTTACGTAATGTCACTATATTCCCTCGGTCTAAAACTTCGGGAAAGGAATTGGGTGGATTAGAGTGGAGAGACGGGGACGCCGTTGTGGCGGACTTCGAAGTGCAGGTGCGGCCCGGTCGCGAGACCGGTTGCGCCAACTCTTGCGATCGTCTGTCCCTGCGTGACAGTATCGCCTTCTGAGCAGAGCAGTGCCGAACAGTGCCCATAAAGGGTAGTGACGCCGCCGCCGTGATCGATAATCACACAGTTGCCGTAGCCGCGTGAGTAGGACGCCATGATCACCGTTCCGCCTGCCGCCGCTCTGATCGGTGCGCCGCTCGAAGCTCCAAAATCGACACCGGTGTGCAGTTTCCGGCGGTGCAGGATCGGGTGATAACGGTAGCCGAAACCGGAGGTGATCGGTCCCCCGCTGGGACGAATGAAGCTGCCGTGAAAGCTCGGAGCGGCAGGAAGTTCGGGCAGAGTGTCCGCTGTCTCCTCGTCGGCTTTATGCCTGCCCGCCGCTTTGTGCCCTGAAGTTTTATGTGGAGTTCTCCGTGCGGCTAGTGCACGTCTGCGCTCGATTTCCGCCTGTCGCTCCGCCTCCAGCCGGCGTCGCAAGAGCTGTGACAGCGACCTGATTCGGTCGGTCATCGCCTCCGCCTCGCCCTCTAGATCATCGAGTTCGTCCTGTGCCTCCGCCCGCGCCGCCTGCACACCCTTCAGCAGCTCCTGCTTCTGGTTCAGGTCCTGAGCGTACTGCGCCTTCTGCGATTCGAACTCGTCGGCGAGCGCAAGCTGACGCTTCGCCTGCGACTCCAGCGACCGTTTGTCGGTCTCGATCTGCCGAATGTCTTCCTGAACACCGTCGATCAGGCGGGCATCGCTCTGGACGATCTGCTTCACATAGACCGCCCGCGAGAGCATCTCATGCACCGATCCGGCGTTGAGGAGCACCTGCGCATAGGTCACCTGCCCGCGCTGATAGCTGTCCCGAACGCGCTGCCCGAGCAGGATACGTCGCTGAGCCAGCCGCTCCTGCGTCTCGTCGAGCCGCTGTACGATCGCGTCGTGTTCTGCTTCCAGCGATTTCAATTTGTGATTGACTCGGTGCAGGCTGCTGCGCGTCGTATCGAGCCGCGCCTCGACGATGTGCATCTTCTCGCCGATCTGATTCTCTTTGACTTTCGACGCATGGATTTTGCCACGCACCGTGTGCATGTGGACGCTGACGGCATGAAGCTTTCGGTTGATCTGCTCACGTCTGGCGCGCGCGGCGCGTGCCTCCGATGCGCTCACCGTTTTCCTGCCGCTCGACTTTTTACCGACCATTTTCTTGCCGGTTTTCTTCTGCTGGCTATGGCTGCCGTCGGCATTCACACTAGCGGAGCAGAGCATGAGCGTAAACGCACCGAGCAGGAGAATGAGCCATTGTGTATGCAGTCTTGATTTCGAATCGTTCGGTTTGTTTTTGCAGAGAGGCCGTCTGGTGCGACCCTCCGCTGCACTGATCTTTGGGAGAAGGCGGTTGGGGGATTGAGCGCGGAATACACAGAAAGCATTCATATCTGCCTCAGAAACCGGCGCATCGCCAGCATACTTCCGAGCAGTCCAAGCAGCGCGCCGATCGCGATCAGCCCTGAAATCATATCCGGTGCGGTGAGGCGGGAGGGAACGTCGCCGAGCAGAGGTGAGTGAATATCGGCGACGAACTTCGAGACTTCACGCGCTGCCAACAGGATGATACCGCTTGCAATCAATGCGCCGAAAACTCCGTAAAACAGTCCTTCGAGCATCATCGGGAAGCGAATGAAGCCAGGCGTCGCGCCGACTAGCTGCATGATTCGTATCTCCCGCCTCCGTGCAAATACAGTCAGCCGTATCGTGTTTTGAATGATGAAAAGGGTCGAAACGAACAGCCCGATCGCCGCCCCGCCGCCGATGACGCGCATCAGCCGCGCGAAGCCGAGCATCTTACGTACCTCCTGCCCGCCGTCATTGACCTGCATTGCCTCTGGAAATTGTGCGGTGTCGCGGAGCGCTGCAGCGAGACGATCGACGTGAGAGACCTGCTTCGCCTCGACTTCGATTTTGTCCATCAGGGGATTGTCGGGCAGAGCGGTCGTGAGGGAAGGGTTGGCGGTCTGGAGATAGTTCCAGGCGCTTTCTTTAGTGACGAGATGCACTGTGCTGACATCGGGCAACAGGCGAATTCGCTCCATTACCGCAAGCGACTGTGTCCGTTCGGTCTCTACATTGAGAAAAACGTCGATCTCATTGAAACGTTGTGGCTGCTGCTGGGCGACCTCGACGACACGATATGCCGTCCAGAGCGACGCGCCAAGCACCGTCAGCGCGACCGTGACCGTGCCGAGCGCGGCGAGTGACATCAGCCCGTTACGTCGGATGCTCAGGAAGCACTCGCGAACCAGAAACAGCAGGCTGTTCGGCTTCACAGGCCGGCTCCCGTCAGGATCGCATCGATCTCGTCTTCCGCCGTGAGTTCAGCCTGGGGAAAGTTGGACTCGGAGGAAATAGACTCACAAGCTTTATGTTCGAGGCTGCGGTAAGCGCCCTGATTCTCATCGCGCACGAGTCTTCCTTGTTCGAAGGCGACAACACGCCGCTGCATACGGTCGACGATCGCCGAGTCATGTGTTGCGACGATCACGGTCGTGCCGTTTGCACTGATGTGGCAGAGCAGTTCGACAATTCCCTGTGAGGTGTCCGGATCCAGGTTGCCTGTCGGCTCGTCGGCTATCAGCAGCGGGGGATCGTTGACGAGCGCGCGGGCAATCGCGACACGCTGCTGTTCGCCGCCCGACAATTGATGCGGAAAGGCGTCGGGACGGTGTGCCATACTGACCTGTTCGAGAGCGTGCGGAACCTGCTTCCGTATCTCTTTACGGCTCGCCCCGATCACGCGCAGGGCGAAAACTACGTTTTCGTAGACGGTTTTGTTCGGCAGCAGCCCATAGTCCTGAAAAACGATTCCGATCTGTCGCCGAAACTGCGGTATCTGACGCAGACGCATCGCGTTCAGGTTATGTCCATCGACAAAAACGCTGCCATGCGTCGGTCGCTCCTCGCGGTAGAGCAGTTTGAGGAGGGTCGATTTGCCCGCACCGGTCGGCCCGACGAGAAAGACGAACTCTCCGCGCTGCACCGTCAGGCAGACTTCCGCAAGCGCCGGAATTCCCTGCGCGTAGGCGACCGAAACATCGTTGAGTACGATCATCGGTTCCGGTGCTTGAGGCGTTTCGCCGCGATCATTAGCTTGCTGACGGGTTGCTTCGATGGTTGAGTTGGTCGGTGGCATAGTGGGTAAACATAATGTGGCGGAATAAGTGATGTGACACTGGCTAAAACTGCAAAGCTCGCCTGCACGGGCCGAAAACACACGGGGAATGGATGTGGCGACCGAGTCTTGAAATCAAGTGCCTATCAAGAGGCGAATGTCCTGCAGACGAAAAGGCACATCCACGAAGCGTACGGTATTACGTCTGAAGGACGCTCGGCATTAAGTGCCAAGAAGACTCAAGCAGCAACCCAGGACAAGGAAGTTCCGAATCTATTGATCGGGTTCGCCGGCGGGTGCATGATGTAATCTGCACCTTTTGAGCCGCGCGGCTGTGTGCTTCGTCATTCGACTCGTCTTCGTAGCACCACACCATTGTGTCGCCCGCTGCCCGCTGTCAACGCAGACGGTCACGTCGACCATCTCTTCTTCTGTATGCACTGTGCGAACCGTGCGAGGCGGCTGAGCGACGCGGACCGGCGGAGGAGTCGTTGTTTCCTGAGGTTGAACGGTACGTCCGATGCGAGTTGGGTCGCTGCTGGAGGCAGGTTGGGGCGCTGCGCCACCGTTCGCATTCGGATCACGAGTAGGCGCGGTGTTCGGGTCTCCGCCAGGCACAGGCGGCGCGGTATTTTGCTCCGGCTGTCCGTCTGTTGGCGAGAGCGCTCCGGAGTTATCTGGATTTTGAGGATCGCCCGTCCCCCCATTCAGCGTGGGATCGGGTAAAGGAGCGGTGACCGATGCGCCATCGACAGGCCTCTTGATCTCCGCTTTTTTGGTGCCCTTTCGTGGATTGGTCTCATCAATGGTTGGAGGCGTCTCTTGAGGCGCGACCTGTCCCGGCGCCAGAAACTTCCTCTGTTCGGGAATCGCTCGCATCATGAAGTCGTGCCAGATCGGGGCACATACGACACCGCCAGTGGCCTGACCCATCGAAGTGTAGGTTGCGGAACCGCTTGCCTTGAAATGGTGGACGCTGGCAACCCAGATCACGGTCGTGAGTTCTGGGCTGTAGCCCGCGAACCAGGCATCCTTGCTGTCTGAGGTTGTGCCCGTTTTGCCGTGCGCGTTCTCGACGATCGTTCCATTTCGTTCGCGGGCGGCGGTTCCGCTGCCGCCATTGACGACTGCTTCGAGTCCACGCTCCATCTGATCGACAGTGTGCGGTTTGAGAATATCGGTTTCCATCTGCGGCGTACGCTCTTCGACGATATTGCCTTCACGATCCGTGACACGAACGACACCCATCGGCAGGCAGCGTTTTCCGTTCATCGGAAAGACGGTGTAGGCGGAGCAGAGGTCGAGTGGGCGCACTTCCGATGCGCCGAGCGAAGTCGGGAGTACCGGCTCCAGGTGGCTCGTGATACCCATTTTGTGAGCAAACGCGATCACTTTATCGATGCCGACCTGCTGCGCCACCTGTACCGCGATCGTGTTCTTGGAGAACTTGATTGCGGTCAGGCAGTCGATATTTCGGTAGCTGTATCCGCCGCCGTAATTGTGAACGATCTTCGTTTTATCGTTGGGATAGGGAATAGGTTTATCAGGAAAAGTGCTGTTGATGTCTATACCGCACGAATCTGTGTCGAAGGCAGCAGAGTAATCGAAGATTTTGAAGGTAGAACCCGGCTGGCGGCGCCCCTGGGTAATATTGTTGAACTGCCCGGCACGGAAACTGCGCCCGCCGACCATCGCCCGAATATAGCCGGTTTTCTGGTCGAGTGAGATCAACGCGCCCTGATTACAGCCCACGTCACTGCTGTTTTTCAGCCCCTGTTCGAGCTCTTCTTCAGCCGCCTGTTCGATCTTCCAGTTCAGCGTCGTCTCGATTTTGAGCCCGGACTGAACATAGTCGGTGCCGTAGCGTCGGGTCAGATCGTTGAGCACATATTGCACGAAGTACGGAGCCTTGAAATTGTTGTCTTTGTGCTTTTGCTGGGGCATCAGATGCAGCGTTTCCGCTTTGGCGGCAGCGCAGGCGTCGGGCTGAATATACCCGTACTTCTCCATCGCGTCCAGCACTTCGTCGCGTCGTTTGACGGCACGCGCTCTGTGTTCGAAAGGCGTGAAAGCGGAGGGACGCTGTGGCAGTCCAGCGAGCAGGGCGGCTTCCGTAAGCGAAAGTTTGTAGGCGGATTTTCCGAAGTATGTCTTGGAGGCGGCCTGGATTCCGTAGGCGCCAGCACCGTAATAAATGTTGTTGAGATACAGCATAAGTATCTCGTTTTTGGAGTAGAGCTGTTCGAGACGTAGCGCGGTCAGAGCTTCACGAACTTTACGGGAATAGCGCTTCTCTTTGGTCAGACCGAAGCGATCGATGTTGCGAACCAACTGCTGGGTGATTGTGCTGCCACCCTGCCGGGATACGCTGCCATCGCTCGCGTTTGCGCGCACTGCCCGCGCAATACCCTGTAGATCGACACCTTTGTGTTCGTAAAACCGGTGGTCTTCGATCGAAATCGTGGCATGAAGGAGATCGGGTGGGACTTCATCGTAGGTGACCGGTTCGCGGTTCACCGTATCGAGTTTGCCAAGCTGAACGCCATCATCCGACCAGATTGTGGTCGCAACAGCGGGGCGGAGGTCGCCGCTCAGATCATCGACATTCGGCAGAATAGCCGAAAATCGCCAGAACACGACGAGCGCCAGCGCGAGCGCCAGCGCGACAAAGGTTTCTACGGTAAGCAGCGCGATCGCCAGCCCCGTCTTCAGTCGATGCCTGAAACTCGTCTTCCTGCGGGCTGAACGGGAGCGGGGTCGCGCCGTCGTCCGCGATGCCTCGATTGTTCGTACAGCACGCCTCGTCATAGGGTCATTATAATGTCAGAAGGTCGGAATGTCAAGGCAAATTGCAGATTTAGTAGACATATCTTTATACGTCGACATAAAAATCGGAAGGGTACAAACGCGATTTTTACGCCTGTACCCTATCGGAAATTGTGATAGCGAACCGCTGACCATCGACGACTTTGCTACTTGACATTCACCGTGATCGCCTTGTCGGTATCGACAGTGGTCTTGTCGCCCGGTTTGACGACGACCTGCTTACCGGTCACGAAATACCCGCCGACGAGCCCGATGGGACCGAGCACTGCCGCGCCGCCCACGCTGGCTGCGCCCGCGCCGACCGTGCTCGATTTGTCATTCGCGCCTCGTGTTTTGAACCCGACCGGAACTGGCTTGCCGCTGACCGTCATGACCGGATTCAACCTCATCTGAATTTTAGCATTTACTCCAAACTTAGCACGTTTGTTGACTGCCGAAATCGTACCGGTAACTTTCGTGCCCTCTTTGATCACGGTCTTACCGTTGACTGAAACCGGCTCATCGACATGCAGCTTTACCTTATCGCCGACCTTCGTCGTTTTGGAACTCATAGCGGTATCGAAAACCAGCTTGATATGCGTACCTTTATCGAGCGTCAACTGCTCTGCGCTCGCTGGGATAATCATGCCTGCGAACAGGGCAAGTCCCGCAGCCGCACCGATGAAACGCTGAAATCGAACTGTTTTGAGGGTGTTCATTCTGCTAATCTCCTTTATTAAACACGCTTCTACTCGCGCCGATACTAACCCGACGATCAGTAGATAGGGTCTGTTCCCGAAATGGAGGCGATCGCGTGACGCCCCGGTACAGCTCGTTCGGTAAAGGTATGAAAAAAATCTGTAAATGGGGGTGAGTATGCTACACTCAGACGCCGATAATAGAGAAGACCCTGGCTGCCATTCTGACATTCATTCTCGGATAGTTACTCTGTAAGGCATTATTCCACACGAGGTAGGAGCTTGAAGATCGGAGCGAATTTGCCCGAAGCGCCACTAACTTGTCCTCAAATGGTTTGCATGACGACATGGACTTCTGTGCCAGTTAGTTTCTTTTGTTAGTTTCCTATGCATCAAGGCGCTCGATAAATTGCGCTGCATTTCGTTCAGCCTCAGCCGGAATTCCTGCTCCGCCATCCGCTCAGCTTAACGCACATCAAAATCGGATATCAATTCAAAGTTCATCTGCGGAACGAATAAGTGCGGAATATAATCTCATCGACCGCAGGTGCTAACGATAGTGATCTGCATTTTTGAGCAAGGAAAGTCCCAAGTGAACACAATCGCGCCGCAACTTCCTACAATACTCGGCTGTATTTCGGCAATGCTGGTTGCCTTTTTGAGTCTGATTAATGGCACTCCACCTGCCACCTGTCTCATGAAAGCCACTGCCGCCTTTCTAGTGTTCGCCGGTTTTGGTCTGATACTCCGTATTGCGCTGACGGAGTCGCAGCAGTCTGCTGCTGAGCGAGAGGAATCGGTCGAGCACACAAATATCGGATTGGACATGATCGTTCCGGGAACTTCTGTTGCAGATTTGCTCGGCGCGCACCATGATATGGATTCCGATGCCCTGCATTCCGGTGCAGAAGCAGCTTAGGTCTGCGGCGTTTTTCGGGATTTTTGGCGATATCGCTACAATATTGATCAAGTCTTTCTGGTAATTTTTTTCAATCTTATTGACGATTTCTTTGACGCTTTTTCTTTCTCCGCCGTAGGATAAAATGCCGTCATGAAAGAAGTCATATAAGAATCCAGAAGAGACCGTTAATGCCTGTTCATCTCGGTGAATGGGGACCGGCGTGACGCTCGAAGGCGTTGCTCGGGGATGTTTGGAAAGGTTGAGGAAGTAGACCAATGACAACAGTACAAATTCAGGAAACATGGCGGCGATATAAGATTAACGAAGACCCACGCGCACGGGATCAACTGATTCAGCATTTCGCGTATCTGGTCAAGATTACGGCAGGGCGTGTGATCAGCAATCTGCCTCCGAGCCTCGAACGGGACGACCTCGTGAGCGCAGGTATTGTCGGCCTGGTCAAGGCGGTCGATCAATTCGACACGACCCGTCAGGTTAAGTTTGAGACCTATGCGATCGCGCTGATTCGTGGAGCGATCCTCGAGATGCTTCGTGAAGATGACTGGGTGCCGCGTTCCATTCGCGAGCGCGTCAAGCTGCTGGAACGCACCTACATGGCGCTGGAAGTGTCGCTCGGCAGACCGGCTCAGCCCGATGAGGTCGCCGAGGCGCTGAATGTCACGCCGGAAGAGTTCCAGAAGATGCTCGTCGAGACGGGACGAACGTCACTGCTTTCTCTCGAAGATGTGCTGGTCGGCAACGACAGCGGTGAGAAGATCACGCTCGGCGATGTGATCCACGATGATGGAGCAACCCCTTCGAGTGAGGCCGAAATGCACGAGCGCAAATTGATGCTCGGCAAAGCGGTCGAACGGCTGCCGGAGCGGGAGCGTATGGTAATCGCACTCTACTATTATAACGGAATGACGTTCAAGGAAATCGGTAAAATCCTGACGATCTCCGAATCGAGAGTCTATCAGCTGCACACGCAGGCAGTCCTGCGCCTTCATGGATATTTGCAGCGGGATACGGAACTGTTTCGCGCGTGAATGGATGTATGCGGGTCGGCTGCGCTTCGGCACGACCTATACTCCGTTCTATCGAGTGCATTCGGTGGTGTGAAACGTCTGCGTGTGAGTTGACAATAAGGGCTTCGATGTACTTCGTCAACGGTTGAAAGCGGGGCAGAATGCGAAAATAAAATTCGCATTTGAGGCTGGAGAAGGTCGATGGATACAGGAGAGTCAGGCGCAATCAACAGCATTCTAGCCTCCACGCGGATCAGCGGTATCACGCCGGGCAGTGACCGACAATACGGTCAGAAGCAAAAACAGTTCAAGCGTAATGGTCAAGCAGGAGTTCTGCCTGTCGAAGAGGAGACAGTCGATATTGTCGACCTGAGCGAGGAGTATGCTCCCCATTCCGTCGCCTCTGTACCAGAGTCTCCCCAACGTTTACTGTTGGGCGTCGCAAAACAGGCGGCTACACTTCGAAAACGCGATCCTTCGCATATCGATATCGAAGTATGACTCCCTGAACTCTGTTGGGAACTGCAGTGAACGTGCTGATTGTCGGTCGCTCCAGACTGCTCGCTGTGCTACATCCGCTATCAGCACCCACTATTTATAGCCTTTAATACCGTTGTTATCTTCGCTCGTCTCTACAAGTCAGAACTTCGTTTGGCAGTGCTTCTATCGTTCGTATTCTCAAATTTCACATCACTCCGCACTTTGGTTGAATCGAACGGGCAGAATTTTCACCACATATCCCGGAAGGATACAATTTATATGGAATGGCAGGCAATCGTACTGGTCATGCAGATTTTGCTGCTTGCGGTCAGCTGGTTCCTTTTTCAGCAGGCACGCGCCGAACTCACCGCTCGCGCCGCAGAGACGCCGGTAATGGCCGAGGTCAAGACGCTGCACGTCAATGTCAAGAAAATGCTCGACGAGCTCGAGCAGACTGCAGACCGCTCCTCCAGCCGCCTCGAAAATGGTGCGGAGACGGTGCGCCAACTGCTTGGCGAACTCGAAACCGAGCGACTTGACACCATCGAGCGGAGCGATATCCTGACCGCCCGCAGTGCGGAACTCGAAGCCTGGTATGCAGAGATTCAAGCGGGTTTTCAGCAAGCCGAAGCTGTCATTGGAACGCAAATTGTTCAGGCAGAAGCAACGCTTGCTGAACGAATCGTACAGGCGGATGACGCGCTTGCGGCACGCCTCTTTCAGGCAGAAGAAGCGCTATCGGCACGGATTGCGCTGATTGATAACGCGGCTGTGAATAGAGAAACAGCAACTCCTGCGGAAGCGTTGCTGCCGGTTCCTACACCAAAGGCGACACCATCGCGCCGCGCTCCAGTGCAAAAACGTCGTGCAGCCGAAGCAACCGAATCGGAAAATGCAATCGCCGAGAAGGCACCATCCGCTCTCCTGGAAGACAGCCTTCCGGCAGCAGAAGTTGAGATGAATACTGTTGCCCCGCAGCCTGAACAGACTATTGACGCCCCTGTTTTGGCAGTGGTCTCCAATGAAATACCGACTGAAGTGTCGAGCCGAACTGCGCGACGAAACGAGGTCTATGCGCTGATCGATTCCGGACAGCTTGCCCATGCGGTTGCTCGCCGGACAGGCATCTCGGAAGGTGAAGTCGAAACGTTGATCGGGCTGCGCGTCAGACGCGCCTGAGCCGATATCTCCCACGTATTGCGTCGATTTTGCGGGTATCCTAACAGGCAGGATACGACAAAAGCGGCAAAACCGAGAACGTGGGGGCGTGGTATAGCGATGGCGAACGAGAGACAAGCGGCAGACGAAAAGCCGCTCTGGGCGGCGGCGGATCAGGTCGAGCGGCTGCGTGAACTCATCAGCGAGGATGCGGAGCAGAAGGAAATTCCGCTGCGGCGGGATGTGCGCTCGCTCGGCAAGCTGCTCGGTGAGACGCTGACGGAGCAGGACGGGCAGGCGCTCTACGATTCTGTCGAGGAACTGCGGCAGCTGGCGAGTCGCTACCGTGACGCTGCCCACCCGGATGGAACCGAGGACGCTTCCAGTCTCAGTCTGTCTGATTGTCGGCTCGCTGACGCCAGCCCGCCGCTCAAGGTCCTCTTCGAACTTCAGCAGCGCATTGGAACGCTCTCCGTCGAACGCGCCTATCAGGTCACCAAAGCCTTCTCGATCTACTTCGAATTGACCAATCTCGCGGAAGCGAATCATCGCAAACGCCGTCTGCGCGCCGCTCTCGTGACGCCCGATCGGAAGCCAGCGGCTGGTTCCCTGCTCGGCACACTGCAGCGTCTGCACCGGTCGGGAGTTCCACTGGAAAAAGTGTTGGCGCAAATGGCGCGTATCCAGATCGTGCCGACCTTCACCGCGCACCCCACCGAAGTCGCCCGCCGCACCGTTCTCTACAAACGCCGCCGCATCGCCAGTCAGATAGAACGCCTCGACTGGCTTCCCCTCACCGACGCCGAGGCGGAGGAGCGTGAGCGGATCATCTCAGGCGACATCACCGAGCTCTGGCAGACCGACGAGGTGCGCCGCCGTCCGCCGACTGTCCGCGACGAGATACGGATGGGGCTGGACTATTTCCCAAACGGCCTCTTCGCTACGATTCCACACCTCTATGAGAGCATGGCAGCGGCGGTCAACCGTGTCTATGGCTCTGATCTCGCCGCCCGCGATTTGCCGCAGGTCGTACGTTTCGGCTCCTGGATCGGCGGAGACCGCGACGGCAATCCCTACGTCACGCCCGAGACGACCCGCAACGCCCTGACTCTGGCACGACGCATGATCCTCGCGCACTATATCGCCGCTATCGAAGAGACGATCGAACAACTATCCCCCTCCTGCAAACAGGTTTCGGTTTCACCGGAACTGATCGCCGCACTCGATAAATATACGGCAGAGCTCCGCCTCGACTTGTCGGCTCTGCGCACTCGTTCGACGGAGGAACTGTATCGGCATTTCCTCGCGTACGTCCTCTACCGCCTGAAACTCGCCTACGACACTCCAGAACATGCCCATGCTTACCCGAACGCGACGGCATTTCGAGCGGACATCGAACTCGCCGCTGACAGCCTGAGTGCGAACCGGGGCGAACGTCTGGTACAGCTTCTATTCGACCCGTTGCTGCGCCAGATCGAAACCTTCGGCTTCCACCTGCACACGCTCGATATTCGTCAGCATGCTCGTATACATACGCAGGCAATGGCGGACATGACCCGTGACGCGAACACCGAGATCGCGCCGGAGACACTGACGCTCAACGATACCCTCCGCGAAGTCAACGCCCTGAAACGAGCCTATCCGGCTGAGGCGATTCGTACCTATGTGATCAGTGGCGCCACGTGCGCGGACGATGTCCGAACGCTCTGCTGGCTGGTGCGGATCAATGGCGGAACGGTTGGCGCGACAGAGAATGTCGATACGTCCGAGTCGCCATCGGTGAGTGATTTGGCAGACCCTGGACTGATGCCGGTGCCGCTGTTCGAGTCGATCGAAGACCTGCGCAACTGCCCTGAAATATGCCGGACGCTATGGACGGATCCCGACTACAATGTGCTGCTGGACAGTTGGGGACGGTGGCAGGAGGTGATGCTCGGCTACTCAGACTCGAACAAAGACGGCGGGATGCTGACGAGCACATGGGAGATTTACAAGGCGCACCGGACATTGCACAAGGTCGCGGAGGAGTGCGGAGTGCATCTGCGACTCTTTCACGGACGCGGTGGCACGGTGGGTCGCGGTGGCGGGCCGACGCACAGGGCGATCGCTGCCCAGCCGCCGGGGGCGTTCACGGGGCAGATCAAGATCACCGAGCAGGGAGAAGTTCTCAACTGGAAGTACGCGGACGCGATCGTCGCCGAGCGCAATCTGGAGCTGATGGTTGCCGCTGCGCTCGAAGCGCTGACACGCTCGACCGGTTGGGGCACGACGATCGAGCCGGAGTGGGAGGCCGCGATGGAGACGATGTCGGGAGAGGCGTTCGCTTACTACCGTTCTAAAATCGCCGACAATCCCGACATCCTGCCTTATTTCGAGGAGGCGACGCCGGTACGTGAACTCGAACACGCACGCATCGGATCGCGTCCGGCGCGGCGAAGCGAGCGGCGCGGGCTGGAAGATCTGCGGGCGATCCCGTGGGTATTCGGTTGGATGCAGAGTCGTCATGTGCTGCCCGGCTACTTCGGGGTTGGGTGGGCGATCCAACGGTTTCTGGACGCAGATCCCGCCCATGAGACGCTGCTGCGCACGATGATGCGCCGTTTTCCGATGTTCGAGGATATGATTCGCAACGTCGAGTCGGGGCTGTCGAAAGCCGATCTGGTAATTGCGCGTCAGTATGCAGAGCTGGTGCCGGATGTGGATTTGCGCGATCGGGTTTTTGCGATGGTTTGCGAGGAGCATGACCGCACCCATCAGGTCATTTTGCGTGTTACAGGACAGTCACAGCTGTTGGAGACCGATCCGGTACTGGCACATTCGATCCGATTGCGTAACCCGTATGTCGATCCCATGAGTCTGATCCAACTCGATCTGCTGCGGCGCAAGCGGGCAGGGGAGCAGAGCGACGAACTCAACTACGCCCTCGCCGCGACGATCAATGGAATCGCCGCCGGTCTCCGTAACACCGGCTGATTCCAGTCGAGTTCCAACTTTGCGGAGGTAGGGGCTATGCAGAAGCCTATTCGAGAGGCAGATCGGCATCGAGCGCGGCGGGCAGAGGCCGGTCGTGACGCACAAGGAGCGCTGTTACGCAGCCGATAACGGCCACACAGGCCAGCGTCAGCAGCGCATGACGCACTCCGATTGGCGAGCCTTTGGGATATTGGCTCTGGATCCAGCCTATGATCGCGGGCCCGGTAAATCCTCCGAGGTTGCCAACGGAATTGACGAAAGCGATGCCTGCGGCGGCGGCCATGCCGCCGAGCAGAGCAGTCGGCAATGACCAGAAGGGGCCGACCGGACAGAATATCCCGATGATTGCGATGGTCATGGTAAGCATAATGCCGACCGTCGAGGTCTGGAAGGCGCTGAGCGCTAGCCCGGCAGCCGTCAACAGGAGCGGACCGGCTACATGCAGACGCCGTTCGCCGGTCCGATCGGAATGCCGGCCGTTAAGGACCATGCAGACTGTCGCCAGTCCGTAAGGTATCGCCGTCAAGAGTCCGACGTGGAACGGATTCGTGACGCCTGAGCCCTTGAGGAGCGTGGGGAACCAGAAGACGGAGCCGTAAGTCGTCATCGCGATTGTGAAGTAGAGCAGACAGAGCGGGAGCATAGCGGGCATCAGGAACGCCGCAGTGATGTGGTCTCTTCCGTGCTGCGCTTTGTGCTTGTTTTCCGCCGATACACGCGCGACAACCCACTCCTGCTCCGCCGGTGTCAGCCACGGAGCCTTCTTCGGTCCGTCGGGCAGGTAGAAAAGTACGACAATACCGAGTATGACGGCAGGAATGCCTTCGAGAAGGAATAGCCACTGCCAGTTTGCGAGCCAGAGCGGCAGTTTCAGGGCAAGGATGGCGCCTGAGACCGGTCCCCCAAATGCATTCGCGAGCGCGGTCGCCGTCATAAATAACGCCACCATTTTCGCGCGGTCTTTAGCCGTGTACCAGTAAGTCAGATAGAGGATTATTCCAGGGAAGAAGCCCGCCTCCGCGACGCCTAGCAGGAAACGCAGCCCGTAAAACATGGGCGCGCTGGTGCAGAACACCATCGCCGAAGCGATAATTCCCCACGTCACCATGATCCTGGCAATCCACCAGCGCGCACCCACGCGTTCGAGAATGAGGTTGCTCGGGATTTCGAAGAGGAAATAGCCGATGAAGAAGATCCCGCTGCCGAGCCCGAAAACGTCGTGTTTTGGATCTGCGAACCAAGTGAGATGATGCATCTCGAGCTTGGCGAAACCTACGTTCACGCGATCGAGGTACGCAACGATGTAGAGCAGGAATAGAAAGGGGATGAGCCTCCTCGTAATTTTTGCCAGAACGGTCTTCTCTGAAACGACTTCCATAGTCTTGTTAGACGATCCTTCTTTGCTTTTTTCGAGGAGGTGGTCGGGGCTACGCCAATTCTCTGGTGTTAATGGCGAGATATCGTTGGAAGCAGCTGAAACCGCGCGGGCGGTTCGGTGATGTTCTCGGGTGCCTCAGGTACCGGAACCGTGTCGATGCGGTAGTGGAGTTCAGCTTCTGTGCGTTCCAGAGCGGCGTTGTCCCGCAGGAGTCTGCTATTGGCTTTCCCCAGTTCGACATCAATTCGCACATCGTCCAACATGATTTTAGCGGTTGCATCCTGCTCTGCTGCTGCGTTCTGAACCAGTTCCCGCGAGTTTGTCCACAAGCCGTCACTGATTTCCTGGATTTCACTGGTTCGGTCGTTGGTACGATACTCTTTGTCGTCCTGCTGGAAATAGTGCCAGGTATCGACCCGAGAATCGACATCGAAACGAGAAGCGGGACGATGCAGGAGATGTCCCATCATCAGCCCAAGGCAGAAAATCATGACGACCGTAAACCGCGCTTTGCTGTTCATTGCGTGTCCTTCCATCATCAATCGCCTGAAGTCGCTACCGGTTACGATTGCTCGGCATACAAAAGTTGTCGTGCAATGTCTCTGGTAATATTAACGCCAGTGTTCGTCACGCAACCTGCATTCTCCTGCATGAAAATGACAGCGCCATTTACGCACAATCTTCAAGTAAAGCGCATGCCCGCCGTAAAGAAACTCTCCCAAGGCGACAGATCCTTAATTGCGTAGCCGCTGTGTCCGCGGGACGGAGCTTTCAAACTGCACTGCCAGGCAGCCCATGCAATAATTGGCGCGGACTGTCCGGCAGCGAAACCGTGTATCGCAATTAGCGCTGTATCTTGCGTCGGCGGAGCAAACAAACGCCGCCAACGCTCCCGAAACTGGCAAGAAGCGCTAATGAACTCGGCTCAGGCGTGCAGGTGACTGAAAGTTTGTTCGATTTAGCTATTTCTTGAAAGAGAA
Source organism: Chthonomonadales bacterium (assembly GCA_038216735.1). Lineage (GTDB taxonomy): Bacteria > Armatimonadota > Chthonomonadetes > Chthonomonadales > Chthonomonadaceae > JBBQPY01. The sequence goes on along the minus strand of JBBQPY010000066.1, from coordinate 7,234 downwards.
TATCGTCAAAAGATCGTATGCTGACGTACACCGTGGCGGTAGTATCGTTTGAGCTGCCATCTTTGCCTACGACAACACAGTCTGGCATCAGGCATTGTAAGGTAAAGGTGCTGGAGTATTGCCACGTCTTACTCTCTGGATTCAGCGTGACGTCGGCTGCGAAGTTGAAGGACGGTGTCTGAACCAGTGTATCTTTACCAAAAAAGGGACCATTATAATCGTAGGCAGTGACGACATAATGTTCGGGTGAATTGGGATCCCCGTTGGTATTCGCAGTGTAAGTCCCATTGACCGTGTAGGAATAGGTCTCCGATCCGCCGCAGGGAATCGTTGTTGGTCCACTGAGCACAATGCTCGTCACGGCAGTCTGCGCATGGGCGTTCATCGGGGCAAGTCCTGCGAAGCAACAAATCACAAAAAACAAGAGGCAGTGCTTGATCGACAAGTTTGGTACTCGAGCGTCATTGATCTTCATGTTCTTTTCTCCCCAAGGATACAGGCGGACATTGAATTGTGTATTGCTCCCATTGCCATCTTTCTCGCGCAGCTGAAACAAGTTTTAAATCCGCATCACCTCCGAATGTGGCATTCTAACATAAACTAGCGCTCTGCCAGAACTAGATTTCAAGTGAACTGTTATGCTTCGTTCGGAAAAGAAATCCAGCATAAATACCTGCCTGCGGACATATTAATCCACTTAATTCGATTTGTCAAGCGATTTGCACGAAAGAACTCACTGTGTATTGGGAAAGAATCTTGATCTGCTGTCCGATCGGAGTGGTTGACGCAGCCACCTGTCATGAGGCAAAAAAGGAGCGCGCCAACATTTTGCGCTCTCCTTCTTTGGGAAGTTTGGTAGTTCGGATCTGCTTAACTTCGAATCTGGACATCACACATGACGGCGACTGTAAGCACTGTATAGATAGTGACCCTTCGCATTGAGCGGGTCTACCAGCAGATTGTGATTTATTTCTGATATGGAAGTCTTGCTGGAAGGCATTCTATCGTCAGATCGGCTACCGGACAGCCGTAGTGGCGGTCGTTTTCAGCCCGGAGACGCAGTTACAAGCTATCCGCAGAAAGTGAGTTACTTGGAATCTACAGTGAACACAAGCCACATGACGGCGATAAAGAGTTCGACACCTCTGAATATCCACGTATGGCTGATACAGCGATCGTACCATCCATACTTGCTCTTTTTGATACGCTGATCAGTATAATTGCAGTCCTCATGTACCAGTCCGAGCTGGCTATGATCTGTATCGAACATCCCGAGGAATAGCTCTTTCTTTTCGATAAAGGCGAGTATTTTCGAGGATTTGTCCACAAGGGCTTTGTTGCGCCAGTCCAACAACAAGAATCCCACTGCGGTCACGATCCCTAGCACACCGAGATCGCGCGCCATGTAGGGATGTCCGTCTTTGCGCAGGGAGACATAGGCACTGGCTAAAACTCCCGTGATTATGAGGAAAAAGTTGAACATATCGGTACGCTGTTTGGCATGGAATTTGAACCAATCCCAGGCGTAGTCGAAGCGTCGTTTGCTGAGTTCATCCTGTGTGACCGCCATTTGCATCCCTCCTAAACGCAAAATGCTGACTATCCTGATGATCGCCTCGCTACTTGCCTGAGGTTAGCCCGTTTTACCTGAATTGGCAATGACAATTTTATCCCAGTTTATTATCCCCTCGTCGCAATGGAGCAGCACAAACTCAACTTGAATCCAACTGTTTTCTTCGATCCGGTTAAGACTGACGGTGAGGAGCCAACAGTGAACGCATATGTTTGCGCTCCCTTGTTCATTTAACCAATCTATGAGTATGACGAATTTTGACTAATTCGGCGTAAGGTCGATCGTAATGGTGCCGAAATTGGTGTTGCCGCTGTATTGAGTAAGCGAACCAACCATGTGACCCGCACTGTTCTTGGAAACTGTTCCGCTAGCAGTGTATGTAGCATTGGGAAAGGTGAGCGTAGTAGTGAGGGCACCAGAGTTGCTGACTGAGCCCGTCACAGTTGCTGTTGCGCCGACAGTAGTATTGGTAGAACTACCAGTGAGTTTGCCGTCCGTACCGACAGTTGCTGAAAGAGTCCCATTCTGATTTTGCCCCTGCGTCACAGCACTGAACGTACCAGAATATGCACCTGCGAAAGGCGAACGAGTAGAAGGACTGCTGCTGCCCCCGCCACAACCAACCAGAATCATACCAGATAATGCCGCAAAAGCTACGACGGCGAAAAGTCGAAAACGCATCTGAGAAACTCCTTCACAACACGTGAGTATGAACTACACAATTATCCGAAAATCGTCCGAGTAGTTCACATTGTCGTTCCGCTTATCAGTCAGCGGACGAGTGATCACGAGAGCAGACTGCCAGTTTGTCAGTCAACTTGTACCAGATAAGCGGCCTGGCAACTCGTAGATATAGACAGAATAACACATCGCACTGTTTCTGTCAAGCGATTCTCACAAAAGAAAACGTTAGCCAAATTAAGAGGAAGCATACACGATACTCCCGCTCTCATCGACGCGCTTTATCAAACACAACTCTTTCGCCGTCTGCTCGCAATACGCTTCCACCATCTCGATGCCGATCGAGTTCCTCAGCATTTTTTTCGATACGCCGAGCGTCGTGCCGGAGCCTGAAAACGGATCGAGCACCGTATCGCCTTCCTGCGTAAAGAGTTTGATAAACCATTCCGGCAGACCCTCCGGAAAAACGGCACTGTGTTTTCGATTACCGCACTCGGTGGCGAGATGCAGCACGTTCGTCGGAAACGCCATCTCTCGCCCGACCCAGTTGTCGATCTTTTTGCCGAACCCGCTGAGCACTTTCGACTGATCCCGTCGCTTATCGGTTTCGCTCAGGGACTTCAATCTTGAGGTGCGCCAATCGCCCATCGGCACCATCACGGCGTCCTGATACATGGCAAAGCGCTTTGCTTTCGTGAAGTGCAGGCAGCGCTCCCAGGCATCGCGAAATCGATTCGGCCACTTGCCCGGATAGCAGTTTTTCTTATGCCAGATGTACTCCTCTGTCCAGAACCAACCGCGTTTTCGCATTGCGATAATCAGCTCCATCACGTACGTATGCCGCTCGCCCTCGACGACACGCTCCTTGATATTGAGGACGAAAGAGCCAGTAGGTTTCAGCGTACGCAGCATTTCGTCAGTGATCGGCAGGAACCAATCGACATATTCGTCCGGAAAAATGCCGCCGTATGTCTGCTTACGCTGGTCGGCATAGGGCGGTGACGTCACGATCAGATCGACCGTCGATTCCGGTATGCGCTTCAGTGTTTCGGCACAATCGCCCTGAAACAGTTTGACGGAGGCGGCATCGAGTATCGAGAACAGATTCGGCGTATCGTAATCGGTCTTACAGCGCGTGGAGGCTCTGGCAACTATGGTGACTGCTCCCGTAGTTAAGTGCTACAGCATTGATCTGTTTGATAAAAGTTCTGCAAAGGAATCCGGCGGCGTTCCGCTTCCGCCCTCACTCCCGCTCCCTACCACTCGTACCTCATTAGGGAGAGGGGGAGTCAGAATAGATACATTATCTTCGGGCACAAAAAGGACGGATAAACTGACAGTGCTGCATTTGCCCTTCTCCCTGAGGAGCCTGCGACTGGCAGGGAGAAGGGTCGGGATGAGGGCTCTTCCTCTTCGAATTCTCACTCCGCACTGCCTGACGATTCCGGAATCAGCTTTTCACATGGAGTGAATCCCAACCGACGTTTTGGCAGGACAATCGACGCGCCCCGACGAACTGAACTGCGTACGTTTTTCCAACTCTCTGACTCTCCGACGACATGAAGGAACCCATTTCGGCATGAGCGATATTACGCCCCTGACGGGCAAAAAACTGGTGCTGATCGATGCCTATAGCCTGCTCTTTCGCGCCTTTTTTGCCGGTCGCTACCTCTCCACAACCGACAATCGACCGACCGGCGCGCTTTTCGGCTTCACCAATATGCTGTTCTCGATCCTGAACAACGAGAAGCCCGACGCGATCGTCGTCTGTTGGGACGCTCCGCACCGCACCCTGCGCCGCCAGGAATTCGAGGCGTACAAAGCGCACCGCCCGGACACCGATCCGCAGTTGACGGCGCAGATGCCGGTCGCGCGCGATCTGGTGGCTGCCTTCGGCGTGCAGTCGGCGGAGCTTCCCGGATACGAAGCGGACGATCTGATCGGCACACTGGCGACGCGCGGCAAGGAGCAGGGCTACGGTGTCATTATCCTCACCGGCGACTCGGATCAACTGCAGCTCGTCAACGACTCCGTTCACGTTCAGATCACGCAGCGCGGCGTCTCAGAAGTCAAGGTCTACGATGCCGCGACTGTGCGCGAACGCTACGGGATCGGTCCGGAGCGCATCGCCGATTACAAGGCGCTCGTTGGCGATACCTCCGACAACATTCCCGGGGTTCCCGGCATCGGCGACAAGACAGCGACCGCACTGCTCCAGAAGTTCGACAGCCTTGAAAACCTGCTCGAACATCTCGATGACGTTGCGCCGCCGAAAGCAAAATCTGCGCTGGAAGCCAATCTCGAGCAGGCGAAGTTCTCCAAACGACTCGCAACGATCATCTGCGATGCGCCTCTGGATTTCGAGATACAGGCCTATCTGCCGACGGAAGCAGACTGGCAGCGGCTGAGAGCGATGTTTGCTGATCTGGAGTTCAAGTCACTGCTCGCACGCATTCCGCGGACGCAGGCGGGAAGTGGGGTGGCGCCGCTCGACGCGCAGGAGGGCGCGGAGCCGAACAACACCTTTACCGCGCTCGTGCTGCCGATCGCGTCGGCTGGCGAACTGGAAGATGCCCTCGCAGCCGTCCGAAAATCCGGTAAGGCGGGCATCCGCTTCGAGATGGGTGGCGAGCTTCCGATGAACGCCGTCCTCAAGGGGATCGCGTTCGCGCCGTCCGCCGAAGTCTGCTACTATGTCGCGGTAACCGTGCCGCCGGAGCAGGGAATAGTTCTGACGACGGCTGATTCGCCCGCGCAAAACTTGTTCGATACGACGAATGTCACAGTAAATAATGAGCCGACCGCTGACGATTTTGGCGGGCTGTTTGGCGCGGACGAAAATAAGAAGTCGAAGAAGGGTAAAGCGGAAGAGCGCAAGGCGGAGGGGGGCGGCTCGGGTACTGCCAGTCACGATGAGTACCATGCGCCGCTGCTGGAGTTACGCTCACTGTTCGAGGACGCCTCAATCGTCAAATACGGTTATAATGATAAGCCGATGCAGATCGTACTGGAGCGAGCGGGCATGCGTCCAACGCCGTTCTACTTCGACGCCCTGATCGCCGCCTACCTGCTGGAATCGGGACGCTCGTCGTATCCTCTGACCGATCTCGCCGCCTCCTATCTGGATGTACGGATCGAACTCGACGACGCTTTCATCGAAGGCGCGAATCTGGCGCAGGAAGCCGCGCTCTGCATCGCGCTCGAAACCCCGCTGCGAAACGCGCTCGCTGCCGTCAATATGACCCGTATTATGGACGAGGTCGAGATGCCGCTGATTCCGGTGCTGGCGGCGATGGAGGAGGAAGGGCTGTACGTCGATACCGGCTACCTGAGCACGCTCGGGACACGCATGGGCTTGCAGATCGATGCGCTCGCCAACGAAATCTACGCGCTCGCCGGACAGACTTTCAACATCGGCTCGACGAAGCAGTTGCAGGAAGTGCTGTTCGACAAGCTGCAGTTACCGACCGGAAAGAAGACCAAAACCGGCTTTTCGACAGGCGCAGATCTGCTCGAGTCGCTTGCGCCGCAGTACGAGATTGCGCGTAAGATCATGGAGTACCGCGAAGTCGCCAAGCTCAAAGCGACCTACGCCGACGCGCTTGTTCGCCTTATTAATCCACGTACCGGACGCATTCACACCTCGCTCAACCAGACCGTCGCCTCCACCGGACGTCTCAGCTCTTCCGACCCGAACCTGCAGAACATCCCCGTCCGATCCGAGATCGGGCGCGAGATACGCCGTGCTTTCGTTGCGCCGCCCGGTAAAATCCTACTCTCGTGCGACTATTCGCAGGTCGAACTTCGGCTGCTCGCGCACATCACGAAAGACCCGACGCTCGTGCAGGCGTTCAACGCCGACGAAGATATTCATGTTGCGACGGCATCTAAAGTCTTCGAGATTCCGATCGAGGAGGTCACGAGCGACCAGCGGCGGCAGGCAAAGACGATCAACTTCGCCGTAATCTACGGGCAGAGCGGATTCGCGCTCGCGGCGACTCTCGGTGTGCCAGTTGGGACGGCGACGACGTGGATCAAGGAGTATTTCGATCGACTGCCCGGCGTGAAGCAGTATGTCGAGGATACAACCGCGCTCGCGCATCACCAAAAATACGTGGAGACACTGCTCGGGCGTCGCCGCTACATGCCCGAATTGGACAGCGGCAACCACCAGATGCGGCAGTTCGGCGAACGCGCTGCCGTCAATATGCCGATCCAGGGAACGGCGGCGGACATCATCAAGCTGGCGATGATTGAGGTACAGCGGTATCTGAAAGAGACCTGTGGTAACGACTGTACTCTATTGCTGCAGGTCCATGATGAACTGCTGTTCGAGGTGGAGGAGGGATCGGTTGAAAGACTGACGCCGGAAATAGTGCGTATTATGGAGACCGCTTATCCGCTCGATGTGCGCCTCAAAGCCGACGCGAAAGCTGGAAAAAGTTGGTCGGAAATGACACCGATCCAAAGGTGAAGACCTTTATGTCTGCTCTGTTCCTTTCTTAGGTTTGTGAAAGAATAGTGCTCTGAGCATTTGTAGGGGCGTTGCTTGCCGCGCCCTCTTCGCCTGCGGAAGTAATACATTTACGGAGCCTTGTTAGAGAGCCGTTTGACGAACCAACAGCCCGCTTCCTCATTGATGAGAAAGCGGGCTGAGCTGTTTTGATTCCCGGACAAGGACTCGAACCTCAATTTACAGGGCCAGAACCTGCCGTGCTGCCATTGCACCATCCGGGATCGATGAATCTATAATCGTCACCTACGCCTGCAAGTATACCGGTACGTAAGGCATCCTGTCAAGTATTTTCGTCGCCCGTTAGCCTCGAGTAGCTCAATGCATTGCCCGCTGTCAGCACGAACCAACTCACGACCAGGAAGACCACCAATATTCCGAGGATATACACTGCGACGCTACTGTATCCACCGACGGTAGCGGGGTTCAGGAAAGGGTAGGGATACCAACTTGCGATTGCGCCGCGA